>PWUG01000364.1 GCA_003562605.1 Syntrophomonadaceae bacterium
CGCGTGCCACCGAGCAGACTGCCTCATCCTGACCGATGATCCTGTTATGCAGAGTCTCTTCCAATTTAAGCAGTCGTGCTGATTCTTCTTCCGCTAAACGCTTGACTGGAACACCGGTCCAACTTGAAACGATATAGGCAACATCTTCTTCGGTTACCAAAGAAAGGTCAGAAGCGCCTACCTTCTGCTCCCATTCTTTTTTCTGTTCTTCGAGATCTTCTTTCAGCTTATGCTCTTCATCGCGAAGCTTTGCCGCTTTTTCGAATTCCTGGTTGCGCACTGATGATTCTTTTTCGGTGCGCAGGCTGTAGAGCTTGTCTTCTACTTCTTTGAGATCAGGCGGCACTGTATAGTTGCGGATCCGCACTCGCGAGGCAGCCTCGTCGATCAAGTCGATTGCCTTGTCGGGCAGGAAACGATCCGAAATATAGCGATCTCCCAATTTTACTGCTGCTTCAACAGCTTCGTCCGTAATCTTGACCTTGTGGTGTGCCTCATAGCGATCCCGCAGGCCCTTCAAGATAGCAATACTCTCTTCCCGGGTCGGTTCACCGACCATAATCTGCTGGAATCTTCTTTCCAGGGCCGGGTCTTTTTCAATATGTTTACGGTACTCATCCAGGGTAGTCGCGCCGATACATTGCATCTCGCCGCGGGCTAAAGCCGGTTTAAGAATATTCGATGCATCAATTGCACCTTCTGCCGCTCCGGCTCCAATCAGGGTATGCAGCTCATCGATAAACACCATGACATTTCCGGCCTGGCGCAGCTCATTCATCAGCTTACGCAGGCGTTCTTCGAATTCGCCGCGGTATTTGGTTCCGGCAACAACAGCCGCCAGTTCGATCGTAACAAGCCGCTTATCACGCAAAATCTCGGGTACTTTACCTTCGATGATCCGCTGAGCCAGGCCTTCGGCGATAGCAGTTTTACCGACCCCCGGTTCTCCAATCAGGCAGGGATTGTTTTTCGTCCGCCTGCTTAAAATCTGGATTACTCTTTCAATCTCTTTTTCGCGCCCGATAACCGGGTCAAGCTTGCCCTCTTTCGCCAGCTTGGTCAGATCGCGGCCAAAAGTATCGACTGTGGGAGTCTGGGGCCCTGCCTTTTCTCCTTCGGAAGCCCTGGCAGTCCCCTCTTCACCGCCTAATAGCTGGATAACCTCTTTACGGGCCCGCTTAAGATCAATACCCATGTTGGATAGAACCTGGGCGGCAATACCTTCACCCTCCCTGACCAGCCCAAGCATCAGATGTTCCGTTCCAACATAATTATGCCCCAGGTTTTGGCTTTCTTCGATAGCCAGTTCAACAACTCGTTTGGCTCGAGGTGTATAGCTGATCCCCTGTTGTATCACTTTCTCGCCTTTCGGTGTTATTCTTTCTACCTCCTGGCGAACGCTGTTCAAATCTATGGACATATTTTGCAGGGCCCGGGCGGCAATACCCGAACCTTCTCGAACCAAGCCCAAAAGCAGGTGTTCAGTGCCGATAAAGTTGTGGTTCAACCGTTTGGCTTCTTCCTGGGCTAAGACCAGAACCTGCTGTGCTCTTTCAGTGAATCTTCCAAACATGAACATATTGTTCACCTCTCTTTATTTTAATGGTCCTCATTGACATGGAGACGGTGGAGTTGTCAACAAATATATGATCAACAGACAAATCTGCCGTATGTCGTGATTACGGGTCTGTGGTTATCTGCCATTATTGAAGCATTAATAGTTGACAACTCCACCGTCCCCGCGTCAATTTACTCTATATAATTCTTCTCCAGGTAGCGGTCCAGGGTTTCTTTAATCCGAACCGGGCGTTCCAGGTTTCTTTCACTGTCGTTTAGCTCTCTCCCGGCCAGGAGCTGCAAGCATCCGGGCCGAATTAAGACCAAAAGTTCGTTTAACAATTTATGATCGACTGTTTTAACCAGGCCGAGATCGTAGCCCAGGCGCAGGTCAGAGATTAGTTGGATAGCTTCGTGCGAACTCATAACCTGGGCATGCCTGAGAAGCCCCAGGGCGCGCCATGCTTTATCGGCAAGGTTAGCTCTTTTCTTGTCTAACAATGCTTGCCGGGCATTTTGTTCCTGCTCGATAACCTGGCGTATGACACTATAAAGGTTACTGATGATTTCCTCTTCGGTATGACCCAGGGTTACCTGGTTCGATACCTGCACCAGGTTGCCTATTACTTCTGTTCCTTCTCCATAAAGGCCGCGGACAGCCAGGCCAACCTGTGAAAGAGCTCCTAAATAGCGGCTGATCTGCCTGGTCATGATTAAGGCCGGCAGGTGCAACATTACCGATACCCTTAAACCGGTTCCGATATTTGTCGGGCAGGCAGTAAGGTAACCGTATCGGTCATCAAAAGCGTAATCAAGTTCACTTTCCAACAAGTCATCATAGTGATTAGCCTCCCGCCAGGCTTCTTCCAACTGCAACCCGGGTAAAATCGCCTGGATACGCAGGTGGTCTTCCTCGTTAATCATTATGCCAACTGCTTCATCATTACGCAGCATTAAGACCCCGTTTTTAGACTCTTGAGCCAAAAACAGGCTGATCAGATGCTTTTCGACCAGGGCCTGCTTTTCCAGGTCGGATAGTTCATCCATCGGCCAGTAAGTAAAATCAGTAAAGTCGGGCTTACCTGATATGGCACAACCGACCTTCTCCAGGATAGCATTGGTTTCCTCTTCTGATGCGAGGCATGGAAACGAATGCCCCCTGATATTCCTGGCCGCGCGTACCCGGGAACTGATCACTATTTCTGTCTCCGGACCGCTGCCTTCCATCCATCGGCTCAGGCTGAACTCGACTTGTTTCACTGCGAATCTCCTTTTCCCCTGACATTTGTATGAACTTCTTCTTCCATTGCCCTGATCCGGTCTCGCAAAATGGCGGCTTCTTCAAAATGTTCACTTTGGACCTTTTCCTTTAGCTCTTCTTTAAGCTGATCCAGTTCGCGTAATTTATTAACCCTATTACGGGCCTGGACCGGTACCTTGCCGGTATGGGTACAGCCGGCATGGATGCGACGCAACAGCGGCTTAAGCCTTCCTTCAAAAGCGGTCAGGCAATCGCTGCAGCCAAGCCGCCCGATCTGGCTGAACTGGGCAAAAGTAAGGTTGCAGGAAGGACATTTGTCATTGACAGTCAACATCGCTTCACGATTACCGCCCAGACTCTGGTTAAGCATGCTGGTAAAGAGCTTGTGCAATGAGAACTGGGGCTCGAATGAAAAATCAAGCTCCTCCTTTTTACGGGCACAATGCTCACATAGATTCAGTTCCGTTTGTTTGCCGTTCACGTTTTTTACGATATGAATATTGGCTTCATTGCGACGGCATTCCTGACACAACATTACTAAACACCCCTGATAATAATTAGTAGCCAGTCTTAAGAAGCTCTTCAAGCGCCTCGCTGAAAAGTCTGCGCTGCAGTTTGCAGGATACAGACTTGCACAAACCCGAAGCAGCGTATATTTCTTCACGGATTATTGCTTCGAGAATGCAAGATTCACGCCTGGATAATATTTTCTCCTCGCACATTCTTTCCAACAACTGCTTAACTTTTTTAACCTCAAACTCTTCTTCCCGTGTGCTGCCAATCAGTTCCTGCCAAGTTTTAATCTGGTCAGAATCAATCCGGTAGATACGAATACATCCTCCGCCACCGCGCTTGCTTTCAACCAGGTAACCTCTTTCCATAGAAAAACGGCGCTCAAGCACATAATTGATCTGCGATGGAACGCAGGCAAATTTACCGGCCAGCTCACGGCGCTTGATTTCGATATAATCATTTGTGCTTAACGCCAGCAATCTTTTCAGGTGTTCTTCAATATAATCAGTAAGGTTGGGCATAGATGCCTGGCCTTTCTTAAAATGTCTGACCTTCTCTGACCTTAGTTAATAATAACTCATTTTATCCAGGATAAGCAAGTACTGTAGCAAGGCTGAGGGGGTATTGTAGCCATTAAACTTTGGTTTTACGCCTATTATCTGTAGATTACGGCGTTTTACTTCGATTCTCCTTAAGGTTATTGCTTTAAAAGGACATCTACCGGCAAATCCTCTTTTTTAATAACCTCGTTTTGCCAGGATATCTCAGTAATCCCTTCCAAACCGTATAGCTGGTTAAAAAGTTCTTTTAAGTTCAAATCCAGGGGCACCTCAACCAGGAATTCAATGTCGATATAGGCTTCATTGGTTTCTTCATTATGCTCGGGGTCGCTCAAATCGCTTTTTCGGATACTGACCAACATATCCCCGAGAGTGGCTCCAATGCGGCCGAGCAGTCCGGGCTGGTCAACAGCCCTTAACCTCAGGCGCTTCAGGCGCCGCCTGGAAAAGAAGTGCCTTTCAGCCCGCCTGAGCAGGAGGAGGCTAATTAAGACAAATACGGTAGTCAAAACTGCGCCAAGATAAAAACCGACACCTGCAGCCAGCCCGACTCCTGAGACAACCCAGATCGTGGCAGCAGTAGTGAGGCCGCGTATGCTGCCACGCTGCTGCAGGATCGTGCCGGCGCCGAGAAAACCGATGCCGGTGACTACTCCGGCGGCAATACGACCGGGATCAGAGATATATCCTTCACCAATCTGGCCGGTAAAACCATAGGCAGAGACCATCATAATCAAGGCTGAACCGGCGCAAACCAGGATGTGGGTACGGAAACCGGCCGGGCGGTTATGGCTTTCACGTTCAAAACCAATTACGCCTCCAAGGACTACGGCTAAAAAAAGCCTGAGCGCAATTTCCCAGTAACTTATTTCCATAATCAACACCAATCCTTATTAATAAATGTACTGTGCAGCCGCCGTTGCAGCGATAGCTCCGTCTGCGGCAGCAGTAATCACCTGTCGCAGGAATTTTTTTCGGATGTCGCCTGCAGCGTAAACTCCTGCCAGTGTGGTTTCCATCTTCGTGTTGGTTATGATAAAACCGCGATCATCCCGTTCTATTTCTATACCCTCAAGAAAATCCGCGTTTGGCCGGCGGCCGGCGTATATGAAAATACCGTCTGCCTCAAGGAGGCGATCTTTGCCATCCTGCCTGATCTGCAGGGCGTTGACTTTATTCTCTCCTTCGATCTTGCTTACAGTGGTGTTCCAGAGTACTTCAACCGTAGGCAGTTTAAGAACTTTTTCCTGAAGCCAGCTGCAGCCGCGAAACTTGTCGCGGCGATGGATCAAATATACTTTTTCAGCAAAGCGGGATAAAAAGATCGTTTCCTCCAATGCAGCATCTCCACCACCGACAACGACAATAGTTTTACCACGGAAAAAAGCGGCATCACAAGTAGCACAGTATGATACACCGCGCCCGCGCAGTTCGAGTTCGCCTTGAATCCCAAGCAAGTTGGGCTCTGTCCCGGTGGCAATCAGGACCGTTTTGCCTTCGAATATACCCGCTGTAGTGATAACCTCTTTCAGATTACCGTCAACGGAAACTTTGTCGACCCGGGTTGATATGATGGGAACATTAAAATTTTCCATCTGCTGCTGCAGCAGCATGCCAAATTCCGCTCCGGAAATACCATCCGGGAAAGCCGGGTAGTTATCCAGTCGGTCAGTGGCACTAATTTCTCCACCAAGAGTCATTTGCTCGATGATGACAACATTGAGTCCGGCTCTGACACCATAGAGAGCAGCTGTCACTCCGGCCGGCCCGCCTCCGATAATCACTAAATCATATAGTTCTTTTTCCCCCATGAATACAACCTCCTGCAATTACAGTGTGACATGGTTCATGCATAAAATAAAGCTTGAACTGTAATCGGAATTTAAACAGTATTTACGGTTATTATCCGTGATCCAAAAGGCCCTGTCAATGAAACCGGCCGATATGATCTGCGAGCTGCGCCAGGTGGCAAGCCAGCCAATTTTTTTGGGATCAACGGAAAGCGCCCTGTGTGGTATAATATATTATAATCAAGCTACTAGCTTAGATTAGCACCTGGAAGGAGGTATATTGACCATGAAAGACAAAGTAGAAAAAGCACTGGATAAAATCCGCCCGGCCCTGCAGAGGGATGGCGGCGATGTTGAGTTAGTCGAAGTCAGCGATGAAGGCATCGTCAAGGTTCGTCTTACCGGTGCCTGCGGCGGTTGTCCCATGTCTCAAATAACCCTGAAACAAGGGATTGAGAGAGTATTAAAACAGGAAGTTGATTCTGTAAAAGAAGTTGTTTCTGTTTAAATTGGCTTTTCCTAAAAAACCCGGGGTAACCCGGGTTTTTTATTTGGCCTCCGGAGGTATTCAAAATGCCTGATATTTATCTAGACAACAGCGCAACCACCCGGCCTTATCCCGAGGTTATCGAACTGATGAGCAGGGTTCAGCGCGACATTTACGGCAACCCTTCATCAATGCATGAAAAGGGGCTCGAAGCGGAAAAAATAATCGGAAAAGCCCGGCAGCAGGTTTCAGCACTATTTGGCGGCCGGGAAAGTCAAATTATTTTTACCTCCGGGGGTACCGAAGCCAATAACCTGGCCATTAAAGGAGCAGCTTTCCGTAACCGTCGCCGGGGCACCCACCTAATTACCTGCATGACCGAACATCTTTCGGTCTTAAACTGTTACCGCTTTCTGGAGAAGAATGGTTTTACCGTCAGCTATCTTCCTGTGACAAAACAGGGAGTAGTCAGTCCCGGTGAATTAGAAAAAACGATCAGGAAAGATACTATTCTGGTAAGTATAATGCATGTCAACAATGAAATTAGTGCTATCCAGCCCCTCGAGAAGATCGGCCGGGTTATCCGGGGCAAAAATCCTGGGGCGCTTTTTCACGTAGACACGGTTCAGTCTTTTGCCCGGCTGCCGCTCAGGTTAAAAGAATGGCAGGCCGATATTGCCGTATGCAGCGCACACAAAGTACACGGTCCCAGGGGAGCAGGCTGTATCTGGATCAAAGAAGGCACCCTTCTGCAGCCTTTAATGCACGGAGGAGGCCAGGAATCAGGAATGCGCCCGGGCACGGAAAATACTGCAGCAATTGCCGGATTCGGATTGGCTGCCGAACTCTCCACTGAAAATATGCGTCAAAAAGCTGACCATACCTGGAACCTGAAGCTTGTCTTTTACAGGGAACTGCAAAAAAGTGGGGTAGATTATTACCTTAACGGCCCTCCTCACGAAGAAGGCGCACCGCATATTCTTAATCTTTCTTTCCCCGGCCTCAAAGCTGAATTACTGCTGCATTCCCTGGAAGAACGGGGCGTATACGTTTCTGCAGGCTCTGCCTGCCATTCGCGCCGTCCGGATCCAAGTCATGTACTTAAAGCTATCGGCCTCAGCAGGGAGCGATTGGAAAGTGCCCTGCGCTTCAGCTTTTCCGCTTTTAATACTGAAAAAGAGATTACGCTGGCGGCTAAAGAAACTGCTGCCGCAGTACGGGAATTAAGAGCGATAATCTAAAAACACAAACCCTGTTTTCTAACTTCCAGCTTGCTTATAATAATGAACAGGAGAATCTCGATGCCGGTAAAAATTCTGGTGCGTTATGGTGAAATAGCTTTAAAAGGAAAGAATCGCGGCCAGTTTGAACAACAACTACACCGCAATCTGAAAGCAGCCATTCGAGATTGCCCGGCTGAAGTTGTCAGGCTGTATGGCCGTTTTATGGTTACCGGGCCGGAAGAAAAACTTGAGATAATGCTCGAAAGATTGCGCAAAGTATTTGGTGTCGTATCAATCAGTTCGGTTCGGGAAACTGAACTCGATTTGGATCAAATTAAAGATCTGGCAGCTAACATAGTAGCCAGCCTTCCTTCCGGCGAAAATACCTTCAAAGTTGAAACCCGCCGATCAAATAAAATTTTCCCCTACACATCACCTCAGATAAACCAAATGCTGGGTACACATCTGCAGGAACTATTTCCGGATCTGATCGTAGATTTGAAGCAGCCGTCATTTATTCTATCTATTGAAATCGGTTACGGTAAGGCCTTTATCTACCTGGACCGGTTAGCCGGCCCCGGCGGCCTTCCGGTTGGGATATCAGGCAGGTCACTGCTGCTGCTGTCGGGAGGAATTGACAGCCCTGTTGCCGGATGGCTGGCCATGAAGCGGGGGTTGGCAGTTGAAGCTCTGCACTTTCACAGCTTCCCATTTACCAGCAAACACTCTCAGGAAAAAGCGGTCGATCTTTGCCGCAAGCTGACCGCATATGGGAGCAAAATACCGCTGCACTTTATCAGCGTTACTGCTATTCAAAAAGAGCTTCGTGCACAATGCCCCGAAGAGTTGGGTATTATCCTGCTGCGCCGGATGATGTTTCGACTGGCAGACCTGTTAAGTAAACAGCGCAAACTCAAGGCCCTTGTAACAGGAGAGAGCCTGGGCCAGGTGGCAAGTCAGACCCTGGAGAGTTTAACTGTGATTACGGCTTCAACCAATATGCTGGTTTTAAGACCACTTATAGGTTTGGATAAAAGAGAGATAATAGACCTGGCTATCGCTATAGATACATACGATACATCCATCCTCCCTTATGAAGATTGCTGCACAGTGTTCCTGCCCAAAAACCCGGTGACAAAACCTAAACTGGAAACAGTAGAAAGGTTTGAAGCCAGGCTAGACATTGGAAGCATGATGGAGGAAGCAATCAATTCCCTTGAAACAACAATAGTAAAAAGGTAAGCTAAAAACAGAAATAAAAAGTATCCTCGCAGTTAAAATAACCGGCCAATCTACTTGTGTCGAAGACGCGAATCAAAGTCATCTTGTTGGGCCGTCTCGAGTAAAACTTCGGGACCCGGGAAGCGGGCTTTGCCGTTGGTAACCCTTGAAAAATAAAGGGCATCAGTGGGGCACCAGTTAAGGCAGCGCAGGCAGTACATGCAGTGATAGTATCGAATAGGGTACCCTTCATCGTCCAACTCAATGAGCCCCTGGGGGCACTGCATTATACAGGTCATACATTTTATACAATCAGACTTATGTATACCAAAGCCGAAAAGAAAATGATTCAAGAGAAGATCGATACCGTAGGAATAAACCAGGCGGTAGGGTATACCGAAAAATTTTCCCAGCAGACTATCCTTTTTATACCAGTAAGGAATACCATCATAAAGAGAATGGATATACTCAAGAAAAATATTGATGCTTTTCCTGGCCTGTATACTTTTCTTAATTAGCAGGCGGCCTGCTTTGACATGGTCAAATCTACTTCTCATGACTGCGCTTGCGGAGTAGATAAATGACTGATCAAGGTGCCCGACATAATTTAAGCCTTTCATGGTTAAAAGGCCCCTCATAAAAAGTTCATAATCTCCCTGGGCTCCGTCATGAGTTGCAAATGAAAAAACGCGTACAGGTTTGTTAAATGCAGGCAGATCTAGTAAAAAACGGATCATGACCGGGGCAGGACGGAAACCATAGACCGGCGATCCGAACCCAATTAAATCATAATTGCTCCATTCACGGGCCAGCTGACTGAACAATGGGTTCTCACCAATAGTGTACAGAGCCGTTTTTAAATCAATGTAGGGCCAGGGATAATTACTAAGAGGACGCTTTTCTTCAGCTCTTATAGTATAATTAAGGGCAACCGGCTTCTTTTGCCATAAGGTAGGCAGATCCGTTAAATCTTCAAGGTTCAGGCAATCGCAGGAATAGCCGCGATTCTCCATCTCCTCCTGGATTAACGAAGCATAGTAACGTGTTATCCCGGTACCTGAAAAAAAGACCAACAGAATATTAAGCATCTTATTCACCTTTACCCTTATGGTTTATTATAGATCAACAGGTGCCGTTAAACAAAGACTTAATAATCACTTAAAAACTTGGCTGGCTTTAATTATTAACCAGCCTTTTACAAGACAAGTAAAATTATTTACCAGGCCAGGTGATGTTAATATGTCTCTTCAACTGAAATCAAAAATATGGTTTGAAAAAGAAAACAGAAAAGTTTTTGGCGATGGTCCATGGGATATTTTAAAACGGATTGAACGAACCGGTTCCATGAGACAAGCTGCTGCCGAGATTAACATGTCTTACAGCCAGGCCTGGCGACTGATCAAAATGATCGAACAAAATTTAGGTTTTCCGATTCTTAGGAAAAAAACCGGAGGCGCCGGAGGTGGTCACTCCACACTTACCGAAGAAGCCTCGGCACTAATTGCAGCCTATGATGCTTTCCGCCATGAAGCCAATCGGTCTTTAGAAAGACTTTTTCAAAAACACCTTTCTCCGGTAACTGACCAATATAACTAAACAGATTAATTCTAAAAAAACTGAACACCGGCGAAAAATTTTTTCAGGAAATAAAAAATCCAAATTCTTTATAAAAAATTTTGTTGCTTTTTAGAAAAATTCGTATTATAGATTGAAGTAAGATTATAGGTTATATAATAAAAGGTGGCGTATCTAATATGGCAAAGATCTGGAGCATCAAGAACCTCTATTTTTACCTGGTTTGCCTGGTTACCCTTTTTCTTTTCGTTGGAGGAGCCATTTCAGCTATTAACCACTCGATGCAGCTCATATTACCGGATACACCCAATGTGCCTTTAACTAGTGTTTATTATCCTGATTATAGAGGAGAACCTCCTCAGCCTGTTTTTGATCCCCCGCCATTAGCTGATCTGGAATCAAAAAGAGCAGAACAAGAACAATTTGAAACTTATTACCGGGGCTATACAAGACGCAGCCTGCTTAATTCCATCGCCTTGATGATAATCGCAGCACCGTTCTACCTGTATCACTGGAATAAAGTTAAACCATTACTCTGAAAGCGAGGAGTTCGAGATGCAGATCAAGTGGGACATTGAGCACGTATACCTCTACCTGATTAGCTTCATTGCTTTGATACTGATTATTATAGGAGCTGTAAATATCACTCAAACGGCCATTGCATATTTTACTCCTGTATATGAAGAATACAACCCGCTCGTACCGCGAGGGATTTCTCCGGATCTGGCTCTGTGGGAGGAGGAATTCGGCCCGGAATTTTTGGAAAGAGAACGCATCCGTTACGATACGATCAGCAGAGAAAACTATACCCGTCGCCTGATCCGCGATCTGATAAACGGCATATCATTTGTAGTTATTGCCCTGCCGGTCTACCTTTACCACTGGCGTAAAATCCCTAAATTAGAAAATAATGAATAAATAAGCTGCTCTTAGCTTAAAACCAGGGAAACCCCTCTCAGGGAATGAAAGGGGTTTTCTCACATATAAACAACCCTTCTTGCTTTTTAAGGCTCAACAGTAAAGTCAATAGAGCCCCTGTCGGTATGCTGCCGGGAAGCATCACTTGATGTGCTGTGGCGGGCAACAATTAAGGTAAAGGTTCCCCCCGGAGCCAATTCTCCAATATTGTATCCTTCTCCATCCTGAAATAACAAGGGGTAGGAGAATTCCATAATTACTGTTCCGTCTTCATAAGAAAAGAAAAAATCATCAACTGCTGTCGTATTTGCCTCTGAATGGTTCCGTCCACGACCAACATCATCCCGGAATGCTGGTGTTCCTTCATCAATGTAGCCAATGACCATATTGGAACCGTCCATGCCCCCGCCACGAGTATTCAACCCCACGGCAACCCACCCGTCTGCTTCCATCTGGATGTGAATATAGAAATTATTACCTTCATGAGCCATATGAATATCGGATCCCAACACCTGCGCCGGTGCCGTCGGATATTCCGCACTGGATCCATCAACAGACAAAGGCCCATCCACCCGTCCCATTACAGGCAGTTCTTCATCATTTACCTCATCGGGAGCAGTTTCACAGCCTACAATCAGGGTTAAACCCGCAACCAGCATTAAAATCAGTAAAAACCGCACAGACTGCCACCTCCTTTAAGATTAACATAAACCTGAAAGCAACTCAGAAGTAAACCCTTAATGCCAGAACTATGTGAACAAGTGCGAATGCAGACCCGGTTAAAGCCAGGGCACGGTGTACTTTAATTCGCAACCTCGGTTTAACCAGGCCTTTAATGGTTACAACCAGGATTGCGGCCAGAAATAAAAACGCCGCAATAATGCCGAACCACCCAAAAAAAGGAATAGGGATCAATATGTTTGCACCTCCCCAATATTTTTATTCATTATTTTATATTATAACATCAATTCTGAACATGAAAAACATATTGCCATTTCTCCCCACAATACAATAGGCCTCCCTCTTTCATAAGGGAGGCCTCAGATAATAGTTTTCTGGCGGGGACCTACTCTCCCGGGGGCTTACGCCCCGAGTACCATCGGCGCTGGAGGACTTAACTTCCGTGTTCGGTATGGGAACGGGTGTTGCCCC
>PWUG01000388.1 GCA_003562605.1 Syntrophomonadaceae bacterium
GGTCGTAAATCGCAGTAATCCGTAAAGACCAAAAAGGGAAACAAGGAGAAACCCGACGAAGGGCCGTACAGGCCGAAGTAATTTGAGGACGACAAAGATCAGCAAGGCACCGAGCAAGGCATAGAGCTGAACGGGGTGCCGCAGCACGTCATCGGCCATGTTAACAGGAAGCGCCCAGGGCACAGTGGATTCCAGTCCGTAGCAGCATCCGTTAAGAAAGCATCCAATTCGCCCAAACCCATAGCCAAGAGCCAGGTAAGGCGCAAACAGGTCGGCAAGTTTTAGAAAACCAATTCCGCGCCAACGGGTCCACACATAAAGGGCAATAACTCCGGCAAACAGGCCACCGTAAAAAGAAAGCCCCTCAAACTGGGTGAAAAAAGCTGAAAACGGCCGTGCGCTGTAATATTCCCAGTTTAGAGCGACGTAAAGAATGCGCGATCCAATCAGGCCGGTAACAGCAGCAACAATAACCGCTTCCAGGACAAAATCAGCATTAAGCCCTTCCCGGGGCGCTTCCCTGTGTATTCCTATTGCAGCAACAAGGATGCCCAGGGCAATCATCAGGCCGTAGGAGTGAATGGTCAGGGTTCCAATCCGGAATATTTCAGGATACATCAGATTCGCTCCTTTCGCCTCTTAATTCGGGGTCGCGCCAGAAAGCAATCAGGAAAATGCCTATACCGATAACTATAGCGGAATCAGCCAGGTTAAATACCGGAGGCCAGATTTTGAAATCAATGAAATCAACAACATAACCTCCGCTGACCCGGTCAATCAGGTTGCCGAGGGCACCGCCAAGCTGCAGGGCTAACCCGCGGCGCAACCACTTGTGGTTGTCAGAAAGAACACGGTAATAATAAATGATCAATGCCGCTACAACCAGGGTTATTAGAATAAAAAACAGGGTCTGATATGGCAGAAGGCCAAAGGCAGCCCCTGGGTTACGCACATAAGTAATATAAAGAAAATTATTAATAACAGTTACCGATTGGCCGATCTCCATTGATGTTGTGATAATAAACTTGGTCAGCTGGTCGAGAATAATCACAACAGCTACGATTATGAGTAAGCGCAAGTCGTTCCCTCCGGGCGATGCCTGCATCCATTTCTGCCTAACGTTTCTTATTCTAACACAGGGAGGCAGATTCTAACAGGGTCAGCGCTTCTTCTCTTTTTCTTCGTCGACCAGAGCGCGACGGAGTATTTTCCCGATTGCGCTTGTGGGCAGCGCAGTCCGAAATTCAACCATACGCGGGACTTTGAATTTGGCCAGTTTCTGTTTGCAAAACTCGATAATCTCTTCCTCGGTTGCACTTTCCCCTTCATGCAATACAACATATGCCTTAATCACTTCACCGTAATAATCATCAGGCAGTCCGACAGTTACCGCTTCAGCAACCTTGGGATGCTCGAAAAGCACCTCGTCAACTTCCCTGGGGTAAACATTATAACCACCTGTAATGACCAAATCTTTTTTACGGTCCACGATATAAAAATAACCATCCTCATCCATTTTAGCAATATCCCCGGTGTAGAGCCAACCATCGCGCAGGGATTCAGCAGTTTCCTGCGGCCGATTCCAGTAGCCTTTCATAACCTGTGGCCCTTTTATAATCAGTTCTCCTTCTTTCCCCGTCTCTACATCCTTCGTCCCGGTTTCGATATCCACCAGCCTGCAGTCTGTATCCGGATAGGGCATACCTATGCTGCCCGGTTTGCGCTCTCCCTTCAGAGGGTTGCAGTGGGTCACCGGCGATGCCTCGGAAAGGCCGTAGCCTTCAAGCATTTTCGATCCTGTCCTCTGTTCGAAGCGGGCCATGGCATCAACCGGCATCGGCGCGGCACCACTGTTACAGATCTCTATCGCATCAATTTTATATTTACCGGCATCCGGATGGTTGGCAATGGCAATGTAAACTGTCGGCACCGCCGGCAGAAGAGCAGGTTGGTATGTTTTAATCAGTTCAAGAATGGCATCAAGGTCAAAACGGGGCATCAGCACCTGGCCTGAAGGCAGGGTTAATCCGACGTTCATAGCACAGGTCATTCCATATGAATGGAAAAATGGAAGAATGGCGATACCATATTGCTGTTCAACCCCGCTCCCAAATTTGCTTTCGATCCAGTCGCTGAACCATTCCTTGATTTGGATGACATTGCAGATTAGATTATAATGAGTCAGCATCGCTGCTTTCGGAAATCCGGTAGTGCCGCCGGTGTACTGGAAAACGGCAATATCTTCTTTTGGGTCAATATCTGCCGATTCCTCCATGGGTTCCTGCTGATCGAGAAGGATATCAAACCAGATATTATTGCCTTCAACTTCGGTCCATAACAGACGTGAAACAATCACATGCCTGACGGGAACCTTGTCACGAACAGCATGAAATGAACTGAATACGGCATCGGCACCGACAAATACTTCCGCTTCAGAGTCTTTGATTATATATTCAACTTCAGCCGGGGTATATAAAGGATTAACCTGCACTACTACCGCACCGATTTTCATACAGGCATAATAAGTGTAGACATACTGGGGACAGTTAGGCATCATCAGGGCAACACGATCACCCTTTTTTACATCTAAGTTCGTTAAGGCTGCCGCCATCAGGTCGATTTTTTTATGTACCTCACGAAAAGTAATTTCACTTCCGAAAAAGACTAATGCTACCAGGTCAGGGTAGTCGACTGTACAATCCATAAAATAGCGGTACAGCGACACCTCCGGGTATTCGAGATTCCAACGCACCGGGTAGTTTTTCATCCAGGGTCTGTCGCTCAACATATACTCCCCCTTACAATATAAATAGTTGTTGCATTTTAAATATTCTTTGTGAAATTAGATTTACCTTCTGCAAATAGTGAATGCTGCTATTAAATTGGGATTGTTTTTACGGTAATACATTGCGGGCGTTAGCGTAAAAACCTTTTTCGGAAGCAATTTTAGTACACTACCTCCGTCCCTCTGTACTAAAAATGAAGGTTAGCCTGATAATTCTATTACCACTTTACTGCAGCGGGGGCAGAGTTCTTCTTCCGATTCGGTAAAAATCCAGCAGCGGGGGCATTTGTGCCCTCCCGCTTTTTCAACAAGGATATTAATTGGCACTCTATTTCCTGCTGTCGCTTTTTCCGGCGCTTCTTCCCGGCCGCGCTGCAGCCGGGCGCTTGAGACGATGAACGGTGTCGACAGGTAATCGGCATATTCTCTCAGCTGCTCATAAGTGCCCCCATCA
>PWUG01000295.1 GCA_003562605.1 Syntrophomonadaceae bacterium
AAAAAAACAGGCGAAGCTAAGCCCCGCCTGAATAGAGGTGGATAATCATTGACAATAAAAATAATAATTTTTCATTTGTATATATTCTTTTATGATCCCGGACTAATCCGCTTTTTGGGCTGGTTTATATAAGTACCGGATCAGGTAAAATGAGACAATGCCCGATAAAAAACCGATAGCCATATTAAAAATTACAGATAGAAGCACTGTAATGGCAAAGGGGGCAATCTCCCAGTTCCGGTTAACATCCCGTGCAAACTTGATCAGCTCAAAACCGATTAAGATTAGCATTGCCCCTATAATAGCTTCAGGGAAATAGGCAAAGATTATGGCTACCTGTGTGGCCAAAAAAAGACCGCATAATATTTCAGCAATGCCGATTGCAATATTTGCCCCACCGGTTCTTGCGCCAAAGTAATATTTGGCAGCAAGTCCCCCTGCTCCGTGACAGATTGGCATACCACCTAAAAAAGGCAGGCCCAGGTTTGCTAAGCCGATACTTAAGGACAGTTTTTTGGGCTCTGCTCTCTGACCGGGCCAGTACGAACTAATCAACGATGAAGTTGATAAAACGGCATTGGCCGCTGTCAGGGGAATCTGGGCAAATCCTGCCATGAGCATTACTGTCCAAAGCTCTCCAGGATCAAATACGGTTATTTCAGGCAGGGTAAAACTGATTACCGTTGCCTGATCAGGTAAGCCCTGGTAAAAAGCAACTGCTATACCCAGTATCATCAGGAGCAGGATTCCCGGTACGTAGCGGTTATTTTTCAACAAAAGAGCAATGATTACAGCCAGGAGGCCAAGCAACCACCAGCTTGATAACAAGTCAAAAGCCTGCATGGCCAGCATAACACCAAGAGCAACCTGAATGCCCCTGATGACCGGTTTCGGTGTATAGTGAACTATTTTTTCGATTAAACCGGCTAAGGCTAATATTAACCATACCACCCCCATTGCGAAACCGGAAGCATAAACCATGGAGGGAGTCCAGGATTGAGCAATGGCGACCACAGCTAAAACTTTCATTGGTTCTATGGGAACAGGCAGTTTAAATACAATCCCGGTAATAATACTGACTAATCCAACAGTAACTAACAGGGATGCAGGACTAAGCCCGCAAACAACTATGTAGCCAGCCATCAATGGAATCAGGGTTCCAAAATCGCCCATAGCACCTGAAAATTCTTTCAGGTTAATTCTGATATCTTTCCTGATGGCACTATGCATCCTAATAAATCATCCGCCCCTCGACGTACATGCGGGTTCTCTCATTTTTAGGGTTGTTGAATACTTTTTCTGTCGGTCCCATTTCAACAACTTTTCCATTTTCGATAAAGATAACGTCATCGGCAATGCGCCGGGCCTGGAAAACATTATGTGTAACCATAACCACGGTAATACTTTTTTCACGGCTCATCTGGCAGATCATCTTTTCAATAGACTCAATATTGCCCGGGTCAAGGTTAGCTGTCGGTTCATCCAACAACAAAAGTTCCGGATCAAAAGCGACAGCCCTGGCAATGGCTACACGCTGGGCTTCACCGCCTGAGAGTGTATCGGCGCGACGGGGTGTCAGGTGGTCCATGCCAACCTGCTCTAAAAGAAGATTAACCCTTTTTTTTATTTCATCCCTGCCGTATCCACGGGCTCTTAAGCCAAAGGCCACATTATTAAAGACACTTTCCCGGAAAAGCAAAGTTTTCTGAAAAACAAGGGCCATTTTTCTTTGCAGAGCAAGCCGATCTTTGCCATTATCTGGTACTGGCTGGCCATAAAAATAGTAGCTGCCTTTAGAGGGAGGGGTGAGCAAATTTATGATGCGCAAAAGGGTGCTTTTTCCGGATCCGCTCGGCCCGATAATACCATGAATGCTTCCTTTCCTAAGCATAAGATGCTCTACTCTTAGCACTTCCTGGTCATAAACTTTATTTATATTTTTTAATTCAACGATAACCTGTCTACCTGGCATTATCCTGGCCCCCCTTCTGAATATTATAAAGAACTGAATTAACAATAAATGAAAGCATCAGTAGAATTAGGCCCAGTCCAATGGCCATTTCAAAGTTGCCGCGCCTGGTTTCCAGGACAATGGCGGTGGTCATAACCCTGGTATGTCCGGCAATGTTACCGCCAACTATCATAACAGCTCCTACTTCTGCGACGACCCTGCTGAACCCGGTTATAATTGCACCCAGGATGCCAAACCTGGACTCTTTTACTACCGTCCAGGCGGCCTGGATGGATCCGGCTCCAAGTGAGCGGGCAGTTTCTTCTATTTCTGTACCTTTGGCCCTGATCCCTACCATGGTTAAGCCGGCCACAATCGGGAAAGCAAGAAAGACCTGGGCAATAATCATTGCAGCAGGGGAATATAATAAGGCCAGGACTCCCAGAGGGCCCTGCCTGGAGAGAAGCAGGTAAATAATTAATCCTGCCACAACCGGTGGCATACCCATAAAGGTAAAAATTGTTTTATTTATGAAGCGTGTGCTTTTCTCAGGTTTAAGACCTAAAAAAGCGCCCACCGGCACAGCAAGTAAAGTGGCGATAATAATTGCTGTAAGTGATACCCTGAGAGAAAGAAAAACAATTTGTAACAACTCTGGGTCAAATGAAATAATCAGGCGAAAAGCTTCGATGATTCCTTCAAGCAGTCGGGACAAGGTAATACCTCCATCTTGATATTAAAAAAGGGGGCACACATTAACAATATTTAGTTCCTGGAGAGATTATGTAGGGAACTTATAAGAAATATAATGTGCGCCCTACTCATATGGATCTTTGTTTATTCCAGTCCGAAGCCGGGGAAAAACAGTGTTTCCCCATTAACCTGGTAAGAATTAATTAACTCTTGCCCTTCATCCGACATTAAGAACTCTATATACATTAAGGCGTAATCATACTTAACGTGGGGATGTTTATCGGGATTTACAGCCATAACCCCATACTGATTGAACAACACGGGATCTCCTTCGAGAACAATTACCAGCTCGAGATTACCCATCATCGCTACATAGGTCCCCCGGTCGGTCATAGCATAAGCCAATTCTTCATTAGCCATATTTAAGGTATCACCCATACCCTGGCCGATAGACCTGTACCAACCCTGGCCAGCCGGATCAATACCGGCACTTTCCCAGAGACGGAGTTCCATGCGGTGGGTTCCGGAGTCATCACCACGGGATATGAATGTAGAACCTGTGTCCGCAATTAGATTATATGCATCAAAAA
>PWUG01000395.1 GCA_003562605.1 Syntrophomonadaceae bacterium
ATGGAAAGCGGCCTGGCTCCGTTGGAATCATAATTGAAGCTTATATGCCAAAAGTATTTTTTAGGGCAAATAATCATATAGGAAAGAGTGTATATGACAGCAGTTAAAGTGAAATTAATCTATGTGAAACGCTTTCGCCATGATCTTCAAGAGCCTGGCCGGGAAGAGTCTTTTAATGTATCTTTGGAAGAGCCGGTGACTGTCCTGCAGGCACTGCAATACGTTTATAAAAATCTCGATCCCACAATTGCTTTCGAATATTCCTGCCGCTATGCCAAATGCGGCATCTGCGGAGTAGAAGTTAACGGGCGGCCAATACTGGCCTGTACTGCTTTTCTTAAGGACAAGGAGACAGTCTTGGCGCCCCTTTCCAACCTGCCGGTCATCCGTGACCTGGTTGTTGACCGAAGCCCTCTGGAAAAACTCCTTCGGGATGAGGAAATATATTTCAGAGGGGCAGATTTGGAGAAAAGCAGCGTATATGAAAAGGCCCATGAGGGGAATTACTTCAAACCTGTAAAGATCCCTCCCGGTTTGGAAACTTTATTAGGCTGTTTTGAGTGCCTTTGCTGTCACGCTGCCTGTTCTAAACTCGACACTTCCGGCAGAAGTTTATCCCAATTTGCCGGACCTTATATTTTTTTGAAGCTGGCGCAACTCAACCTGGATCCCCGCGATAGGAAAGACAGGAAAGCGCAGGCTCGCAGGCTTGGTATAGAAAATTGCTCTGATTGCCGCCGCTGCTACTGCCCCCAGGGTATTCCCATTTACCGCCTGGCCATCGAGCCGCTCCTGCGCTAGCCTGAATCTTTAAGATTGCATTTCCCGGGAAATAATGGTTTAATTAGTTTCTGTGCATTTCCTATGATGGACTGCTAAAGAAGATAAAGACAGGTGAGCATATTTTGACTATCCAAATACAAGACAACATTCGCAACATCGCCATAATTGCCCACGTTGACCATGGCAAAACAACGCTCGTAGATGGTCTTCTACGCCAGGCCGGGATATTCCGGGAAAATGAGCAGGTGGTGGAGCGGGTAATGGATTCTAATGACCTGGAGAGAGAACGGGGCATAACTATCCTATCGAAAAATACCGCGGTTTATTACGGCAATACCAAGATCAACATTGTCGATACGCCGGGCCATGCTGACTTTGGCGGAGAGGTGGAGCGGGTTTTACGGATGGTAGACGGAGCATTACTACTTGTTGATGCATTCGAAGGACCGATGGCACAAACTAAGTTTGTACTGCGTAAAGCCCTGGAGGTGGGCTTACGCATAGCGGTGGTCATTAATAAGATCGACCGTTCCGATGCCCGCCCGGCGGAAGTCTTAAACGAGGTTTTTGATCTCTTTGTAGAGTTGGAGGCTGCTGACTGGCAGCTTGACTTTCCGGTAATATATGCCGATTCACGCCAGGGTATAGCCACTTTAGATCCAGACGAGCCCGGAATCGATCTGCAGCCCTTATTCGAACTGATCGTTAAAGAAATTCCGCCGCCTATTGCTGATTCTGAGAGCCTGCTTCAACTGCAGATCAACACTCTTGATTATGATGATTACGTAGGGCGAATTGGTATCGGGCGTATTCGAAATGGATTTTTAGCCAGCGGTCAAAGTGTTGCTCTCTGCAAGCAAGATGGCCGGGTTGAAGTTCAGAAAATCGGCAAGCTGTGGACTTATGATGGGCTAAAACGTCGGGAGACTAAGCGTGCTGATGCCGGAGACATCGTTGCAGTTGCCGGCCTGGGCAAGGTCAATATTGGTGAAACAGTTAGTGATCCTGTGAACCCGACACCTATGCCGCTCCTGGCCATAGATGAACCGACTCTCACAATGTATTTTATGGTCAATAACAGCCCCTTTGCCGGCCGGGAAGGCAAATATGTTACTTCGCGCCAACTGCGCAGCCGTCTGTGGAAAGAGGCTGAAACCAACGTTAGTTTGAAGGTTGCTGAAACTGATTCGCCTGAAGTTTTTGAAGTCTCCGGACGAGGTGAATTGCACCTGGGGATTCTGATTGAAACGATGCGGCGAGAGGGTTATGAGCTGCAAATTTCCAAGCCGAAGCCGATTTTAAAAACTATTGACGGGATAATATGCGAGCCTTATGAGAAATTATTTTTAAACGTTCCAGAATTATATTCCGGACGGGTGATCGAAAACCTGGGCTCACGCCTGGGAGAGATGTTAAACCTGCAGCCGGCGGGGGAGACAAACATGAAGCTGGAATTTTCTATTCCTGCACGCTGTCTGATCGGTTTTCGTTCTGAACTGTTAACTGAGACAAGAGGCGAGGGTATTATGCATCACCTGTTTAGCCATTACGGTAAGTGGAAAGGAGAGTTGCCCGGCCGGCGTCGTGGTGTCCTTGTCGCTTTCGAAACCGGTGAAACCACACCGTATGGGATCTACAATATGGAAGACCGCGGTTCCCTGTTTATTAATCCTAACGTACAGGTTTATGCCGGGATGATCGTAGGGGAACATGCCCGGGAAGGGGATCTGGATATAAATGTTTGTAAAAAGAAGCATCTGACTAATGTCAGGGCCAGTGCTTCCGATGAGGCCATTCGACCTTCTCCGCCAATTATATTTACCCTGGAGAGGGCCATGGAGTATATCGAAGATGATGAGCTGGTAGAAGTAACCCCTGCCGCTATTCGGATGCGCAAAAGGGTCCTGGACCGTAACCAGAGGGGACGTCCGGCTAAATTAAACGGATGACAATCATCGTAAAACTTTAACTTATCAGGCAAGACGGTTCTTTTTTAATGAATACAACAAGAACCGTCTTTTTGTTTTTTTGCGGTAAAAATTCAGCAGAATTATTATTGCCATATGCCCCGAACTATGTTGGTGAATTCAGCGTTATTACCACATCTTTTATCTCTTCCGACAGTTGGGCGATTTCAGATTGCCGGATAAAGGATTTGCTTTCTATAAAGTCGAAGTAGTTTTTGAAAAGATACTGATTCTGTTAGATTGTAAGGGGTGGTGGTAATGGCTAAAAAAAATAGCGCTGCGGCGGAAGAAGCTAAACCTATCTACTGGAAATATCAGCCCGGTCAGGATAATGAGGGTTTTCCATGGGGCCCGCATAAACTGCCCCTTGAAATGAACTTTGAAGGTGTTAACCTGGTGGTCGAAAAGCACGAGGGTGGTTTTATGTACAGGCGGGAAAGCCGGGGCGAAAGCATAAAAAAAGTAGTTTTGGCCGATAAGGGC
>PWUG01000141.1 GCA_003562605.1 Syntrophomonadaceae bacterium
ACATCAGCTACCAACAACACCATGTCGAGTAGCTCAGCAATCCCCTGCTTGGTAACAGCTGATACTGGCTGCAATACTGTATCACCACCCCACTCTTCAATCAGTAGGTCTTGGTCGGCCAGTTGCTGTTTGATGCGATTTAGGTCTGCTTCGGGTTTATCAATCTTGTTCACCGCTACCAACATCCGTACATTTGCCTTACGAGCGAACCGAATCGCCTCTATCGTCTGAGGCTTGATGCCATCATCTGCTGCCACCACGATAATTACCATATCGGTTAAGCGCGCGCCATGCTCTCGAATGGCCGCAAAGGCCTCATGCCCCGGCGTGTCCAAGAACGTAATCGCCCGATCGCCATGTTTTACCTGGTAGGCAGAAATGTGTTGCGTGATACCGCCTGATTCATCTTCGGTCACCGTGGTGCCACGAATTGCGTCAAGCAAGGTCGTCTTACCGTGATCAACATGACCCATCACTGCCACCACTGGCGGGCGAGCAACTGCCTTATCACTTGCCACAGGTTTGTGAGCCATGACTTCTTCGGTCGTAACTGCTTCTTCCCGCTCTAGATCATACTCTAGGCCAAGCTCTTCAACGATAATCTCGGCGGTGTCAAAGTCAATGCGCTCATTAACAGTCGCCATCACACCGTTCTTCATAAGCTCGCCAATCAATGTCGTGACAGGAATCGATAACTTATCAGCAAGATCACCGACAGTAATTGTATCTGGTAGTGTGATGGTGGTTTTCATACTGCTGACGACCTCCTGTGTTGTCATTCACTTAGTAACTTTTTGCTTCGCTGCTGTGGTTCTTTTCTATTGATTTGAAGAGAATAATGCGATTTTTCCTTGAGTCTCAAACAAAGAGAACCAATCTATCTTCTGTACAGAGCTGTTACGCCCCCTTGAGACTTAGGGCAATCTTGCGCCCTTCAGTATCAATATCGAGCACCTTGAACTTCTTCTTCTCGTTGAGCTGGAAAACTTTTTCTGGGTCAACGCTTTCTTCGTCGCTCATCTCGCTGACGTGCACCAGCGCCTCTACAGCTGGCGACAGCTGAACAAATGCGCCGAATGGCGTAATACGGGTTATCTTGCCTTCGACTGAGTCACCAGCCTTGAATTTCTTCACTTCAGTCAGCCATGGGTCTTCAGTCATTTGCTTAAGGCTAAGTGACAGGCGATCCTTTTCGATAGAGATCACCTTTGCGCTCACCTTTTGGCCAGGCTTAACGTAATCTTTCGGATCCTCGACTCGCTCCCAAGAAATCTCTGATATATGTATCAAGCCTTCGATGCCATCAACATTCACAAACGCGCCAAAATCAATCACGCCCGTGATGACCCCTTCAGCAACATCACCTACGCTCATATTGGCGAAGCGATCTTGTAGGTCATCCTTGATAGCTTCTTTTTCAGAGAAAATAAGCTTGTTGTCCTTACGGCTCACATCAATAACGCGCACCTTGATTGGTTTACCGGTAAGCTGGTTGAGTTTTTGTAGAATCTCATCCTTATCATTGCCCGAAACTCTTGGGTAATTCCCGGCTGACAGCTGTGATACCGGCAGAAAGCCACGAATCCCTTCGTGCTCTACCAATAAGCCACCGCGGTTTGCATCATAGGGGGTAACTTCGAGGATTTCCTCTTCTTCAAACACCCGCTGCAATTCATCCCAGCCTCGATCTTTGACAGCGCGACGCATACTAAGTAGTATCCGGCCGTCTTCGAGCTCCGGATCAACCACGCTCACGGCAATCTTATCGCCCTCAGCTAGTTGTTTGCCTCGACTCATCTCTCGGCGCAATACTATGCCGACACCATGAGGGCCAAGATCAATCCACGCCTCATTCTTTTTTACTGATAGAACGCTTCCCTCAAGCACATCACCTGACTTGACCTTCGTCAACTCAGACGAGGCGAGAAGTTCGTCCATTGTTACTTCTTTTGACATGTAAAACATGCCTCCTTCGTTGTAGTTTTTCCTCAAAAACATCAGTAAAAGCTGTTTGCACTATCGAGCACCCAACCTTAGAGTTGCTTTCGCGGTTACAGATGATTATATCTGTTTTTTTGACGGAAGTCTACCCCAGCGCATTAGATAAAAAAGAAAGTTACCCATTCCCTACTGGTTAGATAATAATTCGGTTACCCTGTATCTCATGAAAAGAGCTATGCAAAAAACCATTATTCAAGAACATTTAAAAAGCTATGTGTCGGCAACGGTTGTTCAGAAGACCCAGATACTAGATCACGTCTGCTATGTCACTGACATGCAGCGCAAGGCTGCTATCCGAGCTTTTGCTCGTGAAGCCCGCCGCTCCAGCTGGAAAGCTCCTCCAAAGCTAGGACGACCGAGACTGTATACAGCTGAAACCGAAGCTGCTCTAGCGTGGGTATGGGAGCAATACGAATATCCGAGTGCTGAACGGCTGCATAACGAGCTTGCTGAAGCAGTTCGTATCTTCACGCGTGATGGTATGTGGCGTTACAGCGAGCCGTCCACTCGCCAACTACTTGGTATGAGTCTCGGCTCTATGAAGATCAGGACAACAGCACTCGCAAAAAAGAAGGGCTTACTCCGTGGCACGGGTACAACGCAGTCTGGTCCGCTGCTAAAGAGTGTGCCCGTCTTCTTTGGATCATGGAAAGACAAGGGTTGTGGCCATGGCCAAGTCGATACCGTCGTCCATAGTGGTGAAAAGCTTATGGGTACCATGGCCTATACTGTAAATTACATCGATATTGCAACCTATTGGCAAGAACCAGTTGTGCAGCTGGATAAAACAGCGGTAGCCACGGTTGCATCACTGCAGACTATTGCACAAAGGCTGCCCTGGAAGCTTAAAGGCCTACACCCCGACTCGGGCAGCGAGTTCATCAACGAATCCGGGATTAACTGGTGTAGGCGGAATCGGATCGAGCTAACTCGTTCTCGCCCCAACAAGAAGAATGATAACTGTTACGTAGAGCAGCGTAATCTCGTAATAGTGCGTAAGTACATAGGCTATGAGCGATATGACTGCGAAGAGGCAGTGGAGGTCATGAATGAGCTGTACGGCGTCCTGAGGCTATACCTCAATTTCTTCCAGCCGACATTCAAGTTAATCGACAAGGTAAAGCAACCAAGCGGCAAATACAAACGATTGTACGATACGCCAATAACTCCGTACCGACGGGCATTAGAGCGAGCCGACATTGACGAAGCGACCAAAGAACAGCTTACCGC
>PWUG01000047.1 GCA_003562605.1 Syntrophomonadaceae bacterium
AGATATCTAAGTTTATGATTATTATATACTTCTGCTCCCTCTTTTTCAAGGGGTGTTCGAGTGAAAATATGAAGTAATTTCTGCCCTTTGACATCAAATCATGCCCACGGATTCAACCCTGCACAGCTATTCCGGCTACGAGCCACCTCGCTACTTATCCCGGCCGAACTTGCTGCGTGCTTGGACACTGTTTATTTATCCGGTCCCGCCAGGCAAAAAACATGGAGAGCCCATTCCAGGGCTCTCCACGGTGCCTAATCATCAAGTCTGGGAGCAGCGTATTCCTTAGCGGGCGCCGCCTCCACCGCCGCCACCTCCGCCGCCGCCGCCGCCGGAAAAGCCTCCTCCTCCTCCGGAGCCGGAAGAGGATGCCGAACGAAAAGCGGTATGGAACGAATTTCCAATAGTTGAGTTGAGGCTTTCAAAACGGGCCGGGTTCGTCGCCATGGCAGCAAAGGCCGGCGTGCTCCAGTAGGTTGTGCCGCCCCTGGCCATGTCGGGATAAAGCAGGGTCAACTGCTGCATTACTTCCTTAGCCACACCGAGAACGGTTGCATAAACAAGATAATGCTCCCAAACTGTCATTGAAGGAATCGTGGATAGATCGAGGCGGGAAAAGTGCTGCAGGAAAAGCCTGAAAGCTTTCCATTTTGCAAAATGGTCGGCTCCTGTTGGGGTCAGCCTTTTCACCAGGATCATTCCGACCAGGTAAAAGGGCCCGATAAAGGCCGCTACAAACCCTGTAGCATACATATCCACCAGGAACAACAGGTAACCGCCTACACTTACGAGCGCGCCAAGAACCACGCCCGGCCAGAAAACGCCCTTAAAAAACTTATGCTGTTCGGCCTCTTTCTTTATACGCTCATTCCATCTCTTGTAGAAAGCGGCCGTGGCTTCACGGTTCTTCTTCCCGTAGGCGCTGATATCGCGAAAAGTAGTGCCATGCGGGCTGCCCCTGCCTACAGATTGGAAGATAAAGTTAAAAAGGTCCTGTTCGTGGGGCTTAAGAAAATCTTTCCTCTGGGCGGGTTCACCGGGCATGATCCGGTAGTCGGTAAATGAACGCTTAATTATTAAACCGCTTTCGCCGCTGTATTCTTCCAGTTGAACGTGACCCCGGCGGGCAAAATCAAGCACTGTTGCCGTAAAAACTTCAGGTTGGGTTCTACCCAGGCGATAAATATAACCGGCAACCGCCGGCGAATATTCGCCGGGCAGATCACGGTAATACTGACCTTGATACATACCCGGGTCGCGTCTGCTTTTATACCAGAAAAGGGCAAAAGAAATGGCGAGGAATAAGAACAGAAGGGGCGCGAAAATAAAGTCAAGTCGAAGCAGGCTGCGCTTCAGGTTGGCCTGGCGGGCCCATTGTTCTTCCTCGGCCAGAATTCCCGGGAGCGCCTCCCTTCCCGATAAATTGTCTGCCAGGGAGACGAGACCGGGGGGAAAAGTAATTCTGCCTTCAACAAATGTTGACGAAGGAAGATCTTCGATCTCGAAAACTACCTTATCCGGGCCGGTTATAGTAACCTGCCCGCGCAGGGGTCCATGAGCCCAGGCCCTGATATCATCTCTATTCGCTCCTGGCGGCAGGGTGACTTCTATTCGGGCATTAGCGGTGCGCTCACCCCATTCATCGCCGATAAATTTCCAGTAAAGCTCAGCTACGTCCTGATGGACGACCACCGCGTTGTGGACAATGTAACTGATCGTGTAAGTCCGGTCCTCGTTATAGGCTTCATAGCTCCAATCAACGTAGACCTGCCCGGGCAGCTGCTCAATATAATATGTATTAGGTATACCCTGCACTCCTACTTCTACCCGGGTATAAGGATTCCCGTCCTCAGAGACAACCACATCGCTGACCGACTGGCTACCTTCAAGGGGAATATAGAGCCAGGCGCCATAATAGCGGCCGCTGTAACGAAAGGTGCGGTGTTCGGTTACAGCCATACTGCCATCAGGCTGTACTTCAGCTTCGATGAGAACGGATGGGAAATAAAAAGAGCGGTTGCTGTTCGCTTCCGCAGTGCCGGAAAAAGGATAGCAGACCGCCGAGATTGCAAGCAGGCATAAAATTAATATCGACAATAGACCCTTCAAGGCCGGGCCGGGAAAGCTGCAGCGCTCTTTTTTCATCACGCCGCCTCTAAAATTCTACTTTGACCGCCTGACGGGCTGCCGCTTCTTCATCGAGGTTGAAGTAATCCTCTTTATGAAAACCGAACATGCCGGCAATCAGGACGGTGGGGAATTTTTGGATGGCAGTATTGAAGGTCATAACCGTATCGTTGTAAAACTGCCGCGAAAAGGCGATCTTGCCTTCAGTGTTTGTTAGCTCTTCCTGAAGTTGACGGAAATTGGTGTCAGCCTTTAATTCCGGGTAGCTTTCGGCCAGGGCAAAGAGCGACTTTAAAGCGCCTGAGAGCATGTTTTCCGCTCCGGCCTGTTCGTTCACATCTTTGGCCTGGATCGCCATGTTGCGCGCCTGGGTAACCTTTTCGAAGGTTTCCCTTTCATGTGTGGCATAACCTTTAACAGTGTTGACCAGGTTGGGAATTAAATCGTAGCGTCGTTTCAGTTGGACTTCGATCTGGGCCCAGGCATTCTTGATCCGCTGGCGCAGAGTAACCAGCCGGTTATAGGCGCCGATCAGGAAGATTGCCAGAATGACTACAATAGCGAGGCCAATCCACATCAATATCATCTCCAGTCAATATGTAATTTGTGAGTATTCTCTTAACAGCTGCATTAATCCTGCCTTAAGAAAAGATTAAAGCTGTAATTCAACAATATCGCCGTCCTCAAGCACATAGTCGCGGGCAACTGCCTGGCCGTCAAAACGTGTTGAGCCCCAGACCAGGGCGCTTTTTAATTTTGCCGGAAAGTCTTTGTGAATCTGGGCGGCAAAATCGATTACGGTGCCGCCTTTTTTTAAAATGAAAGGGCGATCCATGTCGGCAGGCCTCCCCGCCGCTTTACCGTATACCCGAATGATCCTGAGAATATGGAATAACCTTTCCTTTAGTTCTTCCAATCCAGGCCCATTGGCTGAAACCTCGAATACCTCAAGACCGGGAACCAGTTCTTTCATCACATCAAGGTTGTCCCGGGCATCGGCATAGTCAATCTTGTTGGCAACGATCATGTAGGGCAGCGGAGCAATAATCTCTCCTTCTTCCGAGATATCTATCACTTCACGATCATGCAGGATCTGCAGCA
>PWUG01000110.1 GCA_003562605.1 Syntrophomonadaceae bacterium
GATCAACTCTTCGGTTGAATGTTTTAGGGTCACTTCGTTAATAGCCCGGTTAAGGTTGCCCACATCGGCAATACGTCCGGCATTTCGCTTGTATTCTTCTTTAGCCAGGTGTTTAAAAGCAGGGATTGCAGTTACCGCTTCCCACTGCCGATCATTGCCTACAGCGATATAGACATAACTGTCCCTGCTCTGATAAACAGAAACAGGGGCAAAAAATTCGTGAGTATTGCCGCGGCGGGTAATCTGATTTCCAAAGCTTTTTGATAAACAGATAGGTACCGTAAGCCAGGAGACTGTGCTCTCAAACATACACATATCGACCCTGCTGCCCTCTCCTGTCAACGCTTTTTGCAAGAGGGCCTTCATGATCAGGCCGTAGGCATGTTCACTCGTGCCCATATCGGGCAGAGGAATCCCTGTAACCACGGGGTTGCCCTCCTTTTCCCCGGTTAGCTCCATCAAACCGCCCCTTGCCTGTAAAATCGGATCGTAAGCAGCCTCGTTCGAATCAGGTCCGAAACCTGTAATCCCTACCCAGATAAGGTCTTTTTTTACAGCAGATAAAATTTCATAAGCAATTCCCAGCTTCTCATAATTGCGCGGCAGCTGGTTCGTAATGAAAATATCCACGTTTAATCCGCTAATAAGCTTCTTTAAGAGTTCCCTCCCTTTTTCTTCAGCAAGATTGAGTGTAATAGCCTTTTTCCCGGCATTGATGGCCAGGAAATAAGTATACATGCCCTCCTCATTTAACCGGTTCTCACCAATAAAACGATTTGGATCCGGCATGGCCGGGTTCTCGACTCTGATCACCTCTATACCGTCCTGGGCCAGGCGGTAGGTCAGGTAGGGAGCAACTGTAGCTTGCTCCAGGGTCAGGGCGGTGATATTTTTAAAAATGCTTTCACCCAAGGCAGACGTCTCCTTTCCTGCAAGCTTAATAATAGGATTACACCACTTTACGGTTTAATAAATACTTCTTATTAGAATAATAGGCGCGGCAAAAACATGGCAATCTGCGGGAATACAATCAACAGCACTATGGTGACCACATAAGCCATCATAAACAGGCCTACGCCTTTAAAGATCTCTTCCATGGGCACCTCGGGAGCCAGACCTTTCACGATAAAAGCATTTATACCCACGGGCGGAGTAATCGCACCCATAGTAGTAATGATACAAATCAGCACTGTGTACCAGATTGGCTCGTAGCCAAGGGCCATAGCAAGCGGAAAGAAGATCGGTATGCTCAAGGTCAGAAAACCAAGGGCGTCCATAACGGCTCCGCCAATGATATAAATAAATATGATGATCAACAATATGAACAAAGATGAAATGGGAAGGTCAACCGCCCATTCAGCCAGAACATAGGGAAGCCTGGTTACGGTCAGGAAACGGCCAAAAGCGACTGCGCCCCCTACCAGGATCATAACCATGGCCGATATCCGCAGAGTATCCAGAATAGCGAGAGAAAAATTATTCCAGGTGAGCTTCCGCTGCGCCAGTGAAATTACCAGCGCCCCGAATGATCCGGCTGCCCCCGCCTCCGTAGGTGTGAACCATCCGGCATAGAGGCCCCCGATGACCAGAAAAAAAAGAACCAGGGGCTCGATAACTCCGGATAAAGATTTAATCTTCTCCATAGTAGCTGACTTTGGGCCCGCGGGACCAAGATCAGGGTATTTCATGCAGACCAATATCACCGTCACCATAAATAACCCGGCCAGCAAAAGGCCGGGAATGATATTGGCCACAAACAGCCTGATAATAGACTGTTCGGTCTGAATGGCGATTATAATTAGAACTACACTCGGAGGGATGACAACGCCGAGAGTTCCGCCCGCAGCAACACTGCCGGTACTCAACATGGGACTGTAATTAAATCTCTTCATTTCGGGTAAAGCAATGGTACCCATGGTCGCCGTGGTAGCCGCGTTTGAACCACAGATGGCCGCAAAGGCCGTACTTGCGGCAATGGTTGTCCCGGCCATACCTCCTTTCATATGCCCTACCCATTTATAGGCGGCGCTGTAAAGGCTTTCGGTAACACCGGTGCGAAAAGCGATCTGCCCCATAAAGACAAACATGGGGATCACACCCAGGCTGTAAGAGGCAAAACCGGCCCAGATATCCGTGCTGAGAATACTGACGGCAGCCCGTGGAGATACCACGATGCTGAATCCGACAAACCCGGCAAAAAACATGGCAAAGCCCACCGGCATGCGCAGCAGCATCAATAAAAACATAAATACAATCCCGATAACAGCTAATGTGATGTCGCTCATTTCTTAAAAACTCCAATCACTGCTCTTAAAAAATCTGCCAGTAAAACCAGGGTAAAACAGAAAAAAGCTGCAGATACAGCGTAAATAATCGGATAAAAAGGTATACGAAGGGTTTCCGAAAGTACGCCCTGTTCCATGACCCGACCTGCATATTTATAAATATGCCACGTCGCTATGCTGAATAAAAACAGAGCGAGCAAAGCAGTGATACTTTCCAGGAACAGGCGCACACGGAGGGAGAAAAGTTGAATCAGAAGGTCGATGGCTACATGGGCTTTCGTCAGTTGAGAAAAGCCCAGGGAAAAAGCAGTGACAATTGCAGTTAGAAAACCAACCAACTCCCAGGTGGCTCCAAAGGGGACGTAAAATGCGCGCAAAAACATATTTACTACAGCGAGCAGCATAACCGCAATCAGAGCGCTTCCGGCAATCCAGACAAAAACCCTGCTCAGATTCTTATTAAACTTATCCAGGTAATCCAACCATAGCAGCTCCTTTGTTAAAACTTAACAGGGGCGCCCGCTCAACCGTTTCCCCGGACAGATTGTTCATAGCAGGCGCCCCTTGTTACCATCAGGTAAAAACCCGATCATCGATTAGTTGCTATATTGATCCCTCAGCTGGTAAAGCTTTTCGATGAAGGCCTGGCCGGGCAGCCCCTGTGCTTCCAAATCTTCAACTGCCCCGTCAACCAGTGGTTGCAGAACGGCATCCCAGCGGGCCCTTTCTTGATCAGACAGGGTTACAACTTCCAACCCTTCTTCTGCTTCGGCCCATGCGACAGCATCAAGAGCGTGTCCATCAAGGTACTGCCCGGTCCACACTGCCATTTCCGCGCTTAATTCATCGATAACATCCTGAACTTCCTGGGGCAGGCTGTCCCAGACATCTTTGGCCATAACCGCGGCAAAGGAAATCTGGAAAATGGGATAATC
>PWUG01000383.1 GCA_003562605.1 Syntrophomonadaceae bacterium
ACATGAGTGAACTGGAGGACTGCCTGCAGCAGGCCAAATCGTCAAAATACCGGATAATCGCCACTGACGGCGTATTTTCAATGGACGGGGATATAGCAAAATTGCCGGAAATATGTAATCTTGCCGAACAATACGACACCCTGGTCATGGTCGATGACAGCCACGCTACCGGGTATATAGGTAAAACCGGGCGGGGTACCTCTGAACATTTCGGCCTGGAAGGAAAAATAGATTTAATTACCACCACTTTTGGTAAAGCGCTTGGTGGAGCGATGGGCGGCTGTACCTCGGGCCGTACAGAATTGATCGAAATGCTGCGCCAACGATCACGGCCCTACCTTTTTTCCAATTCACTGGCCCCGGCTATAGTCGGCGGGACTTTGAAAGTTTTGGAGATGCTTTCTTTATCAACTGAACTACAGGAAAAGGTTAATGAGAATGCCGCTTACTTCCGTAAAAAAATGGTTGAGGCCGGATTTACAATTGTACCGGGCGATACGGCTATTGTACCGGTTATGCTCTACAATGAACCGCTGGCCCTGAAGATGGCCGACCTGATGTTAAAAGAAGGCATCTACGTGATAGGTTTTGCTTACCCTGTCGTTCCAAAAGGAAAAGCGCGTATCAGGGTCCAGCTTTCTGCCGCACATGAAAAAGAACATCTTGATAAAGCAGTTTCCGCATTTATTAAAGTCGGCAGAGCGCTGGAAGTTATATGACCGGTAAAAATCTTACCTGGATTTGTCAGCTTCTAAGAAATCAAGCAGGGCTGAATTAAATTGATCCGGCGATGTTTCCATCGGGCAGTGGCCTTCTTCCGTGATAATAACCAGCTCGGCCCGAGGAAATAGCCGAACCAGCTTTTCCCCCTGCTCAAGAGGCACCCAGGCATCATCCTCGCCCCAGAGACAGAGAACTGGAATATCCAATTCTCCGACCCGGTCTAAAAGCGGCGCCGGCGCCGTATTGATTAGATCAACAAAAACAACATCTGTGTTTTCTAAAGTCAGGGTGAAGTAGTAACCTTTAACTTCGTCCGCGGTGGGTTGCCGGCCGTAAGCAGAAAGCAGGGCTTGTTCCACCCAGCTTTCTCTAAAAAGTAATCTGGGCCCTAATACTCTTACCCACCGACTTACCGGTGGGTATCTTAATAAGAAGGCAACAAGAGAAGGTTCAAACTCGGCCAGCGCACCTGCAACAAGGGTAAGGCTGTTTACTTTTTCCGGTTCCTGCAAAGCCATTGCTGTAACCGTAGCTCCACCCATCGAATGCCCCACCAGGTGCCACTTTTCTCCCGGTTCGAGCTTCTCCAGTAAAGCCCAAAGATGTTCTGCCCTTCCTACTGAAGAATGTTCCAATCCTGCCCGCCTCTCACTTAAACCAAAACCGGGCAGATCAACAGCAATGACCAGGTAACCTTCCTGTTCCAGGGCAGGGGCCGTGTAACGCCACGAGAATGTAGATCCACCTAACCCATGGATCAATAGTACAGGGGCCCCTCTACCATCTCCTCCGGCGAAGCGGCGGTAGTGCATTTCAATTCCATCTATCAAAGAGAATTCACTATCATCATAAACCAGTTCATGGCGATTGCCAGTGAGCTGTTGTAATGGTATTAAATATGGCAGGACGCTTAGGAGAATAAATAACGCTGCCAAAATTATAGCTGTCCACTTCAATATCCGCTTTAAGGCCGCCATTTATTATCACTCCTGATCGATTTTAGTTCTCTTCACCGGCTTAAGCTAAATATTCAACACGCAGATCTCATATCCCTACACAACCTCCCTTTTATATAGATTTGTCCAATTTATTAATCTATGACTATTTTAAAAAAGTTGAAGGAATCAAAGGGTTTAAAACAGAAGGGGTAATTACGACTCTAATATCAGGAGGTTTTTAAAATGAGTGTAATCGCAAAAGCTAAAGAGCTGGGCAAAGAAATTCGTAAAACTGAGCAATACCGGGAACTGGAAAGAGTTTCTGAAAATATGCAGGAAGATGCCGAAGCCAACCAAATGGTCAAAGAGATCCAGGATCTGCAACAACAAATACAATTTGCCCAGCAGTCAGGGGTTCAACCCAGCCAGGAACAAATTGAGGAATTCAATAATTTAAAAAATAAAATGGATACAAGCCTGACCATACAAGCCTATGCCAAGGCCCAGAATGACTTCAGCGAGTTCATGCAGGATGTTAACAGTGCCATCAGCGAAGGGATTAGTCCTGGCGAAAGCCAGGATTCATAATGCTGTAAAACTAATAAGCATCTATTTTCCTGTAAACAGAAAACACCAACGCTGCTGCTCCGGCAGAAAGCGTTGGTGTTATTTTTACTATCCTTACCTTTAAAAATGGTAAATCTCTGCTATTTTATAATCAAGACATTTGTTTTAGTACAATGAGCTACCTTGTTGCTAACGCTACCCAGAAAAGCTTCTTGTATCCCCCGCAGGCCTTTACTGCCTAAAACCAGCAGGTTATATTTGCCTTCGTCGGCCATTTTGCAAATAACATTCGCGGGTGACTCCTGGCCCACCACTACTTCCGTTTTCACAGGTATGCCATTCTCGCTAATTTTATTCGCAGCAGCTTCGACAACATTCTCAGCCTGTTCCTTCAGATTTTTTTTGATCTGAACCCAGTAATCGTCAGACATGTGCACGCTTATCCTGGTCTTAAAATCAAATTCTCCCGTTACGTTAAGAACGGTTACCTCAGCATTTAAAGGCTGCGCTATCGTTATCACTTCATCAATCACTTTTACGGAATGATCCGAACCGTCAATTGCCAGTAGAATACGATACAACTATCACCACTCCTTTATGAAGGCTATCATCTTTAAAGTATCGCTACTTTACAATCAGCACACTTGAACATCCCATATGAGCAACTCTGTTACTGACGCTTCCTAAAAACATTTCCTGAATTCCTCGCAGCCCACGGCTGCCAAGAATAATCAAGTCAAACTTGCCTTCCCTGGCCATATCACAGATTGCATCCGCAGGAGATTTATGACCCATAACTACCTCGGTGTGTGTAATCAGTCCTTTTTCTCTAAACGGCCTGGCGGCCTCTTCGACAACACCGTCTGCTTCTTCCATGAGGTGTTTATTTATAGTTTGCCAGTTATCATCAGAAAACTGGACACTCACACGTGGGCTAAAAACATATTCCCCGACTACAGTAAGAACCGTGACTTCTGCATTCAGGGATTCTGCGATAACCAGGCCTTTTTCAACCACCTTTTTGGAATGGTCTGAGCCGTCAGTTGCCAGTAAAATCTTATACATATGTTGCCCTCCAGTTCATTATATTAAATGAAATTAAAGATCTTCAAAACCAGAGGCAGTTTTCTTGTTGTGACAAGATAAACCACCCCTTCTAAAATTTCGCATACTAATCCAGTTCTTCAATCATTTCTTCTACTTCTTCATAACCTGACTTGTAAAAAACGTCTTCTTCAGGTTCCAGCTCTTTTAATAAGCGCAGGAACTCTCCCGCATGCTCTCTCTCTTCGTCAGCGATATCTTTAAGCACCGCCTTTGCCAGCTTGTGATCGATTGATTCTGCCAGCTGCATATATAGTTGTATCGCTTCATACTCCGCCGCTATCATAAATCGAATCGCGCGAACCAGCTCTTCGTGAGTTAGCTTGCGATCAGCTGCCAGACCGGAAAATGAATGGCCAAACTCAGGCATATAATCCCCCCCCTTTACAGGTTTTAATAAATTATATCAATATTCTGTTACTTGAGCAACCAGTTGAGTGACAGCCTCTTTAAAGTTGCTTCTGTTGGGTTGCCGGTTTTTTGATCCCACCCGGCAAACTTGTAGTAGAGCGCTAAAGCAGCATCAACCGCTTCCCTGTTGAGACATTCACCCTTCGACGGTCCATCCGGCAGAGGCTTGAATAAGCGCTCCGGCAATTTATCATCTTTACTGGAAAAACCTTCCCGGGCATTAAAGAAACGCATCATGTTAAAACGCCTTTCCCCGGCAAGCATTAGTTCATAAAGTGAAGTCTCCCAGCCGAGACCGTAGCGGCAGACATCAACCAGTTCGGAAGGGCCGTACATCTGCCACGATGGGCCCCAAACAAACTGGCAGATACATAGAGAGTCAGCTAGAGAATAAAAGCACTGGCTGTTAAAAGCGAAACGCACTTTTTCCTCATCTAGAACCAGTTGATCGGGCTTGTATCTTTTCCAGATACCAATCTGGTAAAGATAGTTCCACATTGGATTCTTCGGCGAAGCGGTTAAAACAGGGTCATGTTCACTGGACTGGTGGTCTGCGCCAAATGGGTTCACTGCATAAATTAATCCCAGGGAAGGTTTCTGCTGGGGCATATGAGCCGGCAGCTCCTGGCCCTTGACAGCTATGCTTAATTCTTCGGCTTCTTTTCCAATCCTACGGGCAGCTATTGCACTTCCTTCCGCCAGCAGATCTCCGAAGCCCTGTCTCCTGGCAATACTTTCGATCAGGGGCTTTAACACATTTTCGTTACCGAAATTTAGTTCAAGCCCGTCGGTATCTTCCTTGTCAACCAAGCCTTTTTCATAACATTCCATGGCAAAAGCTATAGTTGCCCCGGTGGAAATTGTATCGAGCCCGTACATATTGCATAACTGGTTAGCCAGGGCAATGGCTTCCAAATTTTTTATGCCGCAGTATGATCCGAGAGCAGCACAAGTCTCGTATTCAGGCCCGCCGTAGAGCGGATCGACTATTCCGGGCACCTCCACCACTCTCTTGCACCTTACAACACAGCCATAACAGGTGTCTCTTTTTTTCAGGATTGTATCAGTCATTGTTGTTCCGGTGATCTGCCCTGCGCCATCGGGGAAATAGCCCGATGTCCAGTTCCTGGTCACCAGGAACCCTTCCAGATGCATACTTTCCAAGCCGCTGTCTGTCCCATGCTCCGCCAGGCTATCGACTGTGCTGTTATCTTTTATTCTTTTTTTAGCATCAAGGGTCAATTCTCGGAACTTATCCTTATCGACCGGCTTCTGTTTTTCTCCCTTTTTCAATACTACCGCCTTCAGGTTTTTCGAACCCATTACTGCACCGGTACCGGTCCTGCCGTTAGCCCTGTTACACATATTGATTATGGAAGCATACCTGACCATATTCTCACCGGCAGGGCCGACCTGGGCAATCTGTAAATCATTTTCTCCAAGATCATCACGAATAATCTTCTCGGCTTCTCCGGTTACCTTTCCCCAGGCCGCCCCTGCATCATGCAGCTCCGCTTCATCACCCCTGATGTAAAGGTAAACCGGGCTTTGGGCCTTTCCCCTGAACATGACCGCATCCCAACCGTTTGCTTTCAGTTCCACGGGGAAAAAACCGCCGGCCTGGCTGTCACCTATACCTCCGGTAAGCGGGCTCTTTGTTGTAATGGCCAATCTGTTCAAACCGCTGATGGGCAGCCCGCTTAAAGGTGAAACCGCCATTACAAGAATGTTTTCAGGGCCAAGCGGTTCGACTCCGGGCTCTATTTCCTGCAAAATCAGGTAGAGCCCAAGCGCTGAACCTCCCGGATAAAGCCGGTATATCTCCCCGGGGATAGTGCGCCTGGTTACAACACCCCTGGTTAAATCTACATCTAGAATTTTCGCATCAGGAAAAGCTAACATCTTAATCCCCCCAAGTCATAATGTAAAGTTTCCTCAACCCCGGTGGTATAAATTGTTAGGATGCGGTGCATCAGCAATATTACCTGATCTATTTCACCAGTACGGCCAAAGATCCTTCTCTTATAGCAAATTTGACTTATTCTTGAAATCAAAATTAAAACATTTCAGTTGAAGCCGTCAAATTAAAGAGTAAGGTTGAACACAGGCAATAATACGATATAATAAGGGTATAGGAACAAAAAGAGCAATTAAGATACAAAAGCAAACTCACTTCAATATACCGCAACCCGGGCAATAAACGATCAGATCAATCCAGCTGCTATAAAACAAGGTTTAATAAAGTGACCGCATAGATAATTATCTATCGATCCACTGATTGACAATCTTTATAAGGGGGATTATTAAATGGAACGTTTGAATAAAGAAGATATGGAACTCCTCTTGGAACAGGGAGGGAGAAAGCCCTGCATATCAATCTACATGCCCACGCAGAAAGGAAGGGAAGGGGCTAAGGAAAACTCTACCCGTTTTAAAAACCTGCTAAATAAAACAGAAAAACAGCTCGAAGCAAGAGGTGTGAACTCTTCAGAACAAAAAGAATTGCTTGATTCTGCCAGGAAACTGATCAGCGAAAGTTATTTTTGGGCAAACCAGAGTGAGGGCTTTGCTTATTTCATTTCACCAGGGTTTTCCCGTAGCTATCGTTTATCCCTGCAATTTGAAGAAATGTCCATAGTCAGGGATTCTTTCCACCTTAAACCACTTTTCAAATTACTATCTACTGACGGCCAGTTTTATATTCTCGCCCTCAGCCAGAAAGATGTCCGCTTAATGCGCGGCACGCGCAGTATAATTGAAGAAATAGATTTAAGCAGTATTATTGAAAAGCTTGAAGCTGACCTCGGTGATGAACTTTTTGAACCAACCCTGCAGTTTCATACCGGTGCCCCGGATGCAAGCGGTACTCGCAGCGCTATATTTCATGGCCATGGCGGGGCGATAGACGGCTTTCTGAGAGAGAGGATGCTTAATTACTTTCGTTTAATCGATCGGGAAATACAGGGCTTAATTGATGATAAAGGGTCACCCCTTATACTTGCCTGTGTAGATTTCCTGATACCTCTTTATAAGGAGACCAGTAAATATCCCGTTCTGTTTGAGGAAAGTATCAAGGGGAATCCTGAAAATATCAATGCCCAGGATTTACATCAAAAAGCCTTGGATCTAATAATGCCTTATTTTCAGAAAAACCAGGAAGAAGCGAAAGCACGCTACCATGAATTAAAAGGGACCGGAAAAACCTCCAATGATATCCTTGAAATCCTGCCGGCAGCTTATCACGGCAGGATAAGCGATATTTTTGTTACACCGGGCATCCAGCAATGGGGAAGTTATGATCCCGAAACCGAAGAAGTAAGCCTGAGTGAAGGACCTGATAGCGGTGATGAGGACCTAATCGACCTGGCTGCGGCCAAGTCTTATTCAAATAGCGGCAATGTCTATGCCGTAGAACCTGGACAAATGCCCGATCAGAGTCCGGCCGTGGCTATCTTCCGCTGGTAATTTTTCTATACTAAGAAGTTAGCAAAAAGGGGTAGGCTTGATTCCGCTATCTTATTGACGGGGTGATTCTGCTGGTGATGACACGTAAGGAATTTATAAAAAACTGCTGCCTGGCTGGCGGAGCTGGTTTGTTATGCCTCACCTGTGGGTCTTTTCTGCTCAGTGCCTGCATCCGGATTGAGGATACAGAAAACGATCCTGCTTTATGGCAGCCGGCTTATTCCAGTTTAGCAGCCTCAGGTGAGCTTGATGAACGAGTCGAAGGGGTTTATGCAATTCTTGAAAATTGTGAGCTCTGCCCCCGCCGCTGTGGTGTGAACCGGCATGCAGGAGAAAAAGGTTTTTGCCGGGCTCCTAAACAAGCAATAGCTTACAGCCACCAGCCTCATTTTGGTGAAGAGTTGCCCCTTGTCGGGCGCAGTGGCTCCGGGACGATCTTCTTTTCCAACTGCAACCTGCGCTGCGTCTTCTGCCAGAACTGGCCTATCGCCCACGAAGGGAGAGGCCGTGAAATCAGCGATGAAGAACTGGCGGGAATGATGCTCGATCTGCAGCAAAAAGGCTGCCACAACATTAACCTGGTAACGCCAACTCACGTTTTACCGAACATCATTAACGCCACTCGTATTGCCTTCCAGAACGGCCTCTATTTACCTCTCTGTTACAACACCAGCGGTTATGAACGCACCGAGATTGTTAAACTTCTAGACGGTATCGTCGATATTTATCTTCCTGACCTCAAATTCATGAATGGCGCTGAAGCGGAACGTTACAATTTGGCAGCAGCTTACGACTATCCGCAAATGGCTCAGGACGCGATTACTGAAATGCATCTTCAGGTCGGAGATCTAGTCACCGACGATTACGGCATTGCCTTAAGCGGACTGATGATACGGCACCTGGTGATGCCCAATCGTGTGGCAGGCACAAAAGAATTTGTTCAATGGGTAGCTGAAAACTTGTCAAAAGATACCTATATCAATATTATGTCTCAATACCGGGTTGACTATAAAGCATTTGATTTCGAAGAGATTGCCAGGGCCATTACTTCCGATGAATTCGTAGAGGCAATGGAATGGGCCATAGAAGCGGGATTGACCAACCTTGATGAACGATCCCTGGCTCAGCTTGATATACACCGCACCAAAATTAATTGATTTAAGCCCACAGGCCTGGCAAAACCGAGCCGCAATAACTGCAGGACCCGTTTTTCAAATTTATCTCCTCGATAACAAAGCCTGCCCTGCTGATCACCTTTTCCCCGCAGTCCGGACAGAAGGTGTTTTCACCTTTGTGGCCGGTTACTTTGGCTATATAGACAAACTTTAAACCTGCATCCAGAGCTGTGTCACGGGCCTTTTCCAGAGTGGAAACAGGGGTCCTCGGCAGGGCAGACAATCGATACAGCGGATAAAAACGGGCAAAATGAAGAGGCACATCTGCACCCAGCTCACTTACAATCCACTTGCACATTTCACTAATAAGGGCCATGTCGTCATTTAAAGTAGGAATGACAATCGTGGTTATCTCAATATGGATGCCTGATTCATGAAGCAATTTTAGACTTTTTAAGACAGGTTCAAGTTCCCCGCCGACATATTCCCGATAAAACTCTGCATCAAAACCCTTGAGGTCAAAATTGACCGCATCCAGTTTTCCGGCAATATTCCGCAGCGGTTCAGGTTGGATAAAACCAGCGGTATGCATCAGGTTTAGCAGGCCGGCTTTCCTCGCCTGATCTGCTACTGCTGCCATATACTCATAAAAGGCTACCGGTTCACCGAAAGCATAGCTAACAGAAGGCACTCCGGCTAACAAGGCATGTTCAATTACCTTCTCGGGCGGCATATCGTAGGCATGGACTTCTTCCGGGTTAACCAGGGCCATATCCCAGACTTCACAAAATTCACAGGCCAGGTTACATCCTGCCGTCGATATAGAGAGAGCCCTGCTGCCGGGCAGAACATGGAAAAAGGGTTTGCGCTCGACAGGGTCTTCCTGCACCAGTGCCGGATTCCCGTAAACCAGGGTATATCCATCGCCGTCACGGTTTTCACGCACGCGGCAAAACCCTCTTTCACCTTCCGACAGTTCACATAATCTGGGGCAAAGCTCACAACGCACAGCATTGCCATCTATCTTGCTGAACCAGGGGGATCGTTTTGCCCTGATCAAGCCTTTTTCTGTAAATTCAGTCGCTGTTCCAGGCGGAGGATCTTCTGTGGGGGTTTTTTCGGCCTTCCGAAACAGGGCACATCCGGGCATACTCGCCAGGCAAAATGCACAGAATCCGTAAGCGCCGGCTTTAAGCACTACACGACGGTTTGCCTTGCCTGAAAAATTAATCTGGCCAGCCATGGCTGATCTAACCTCCCACATATAAATAGTACTACAAAAGCAGTTCCATTGGCAATAGCGGCAAAAAGTGCGCAGGCGATAATCCCCAGTACAGGAGCCACAACTGCGCTTGCCAGGGCAGCACCAACACAAGCCCCGAACAACTCTGCTCCATAAACAATCCCTGCAGTTTTGTCGGCATCCCTCTTCAGGGTCATGTAGCAGGCAACCGCTATCGGAAAGTCGACTCCGTTGATCAGACCCGCCCCAAAAGTCAGCATAGAAAATAGCACGAAAATAACTGCCGGTGACTGAGCTGTGGCGGCTAAAGGGAGCACAAAGGCAATCATTACGGCCAAAAGGGCAATGCTCAACTGAACAGTGGCTAGAGTCTTAATCTCCGATTTATGCTTTACATAGCGATTAGTAAGAAACGCCCCCAGGGCCAGACCACACATAAACAAGGCTACAATTAATCCCACTGTTTCATAAACAAATCCGTAAATGCTCTGGAAAGAAAATATCAGGGCAATCTGCAGAGTCATTGTGGAAAGGCCCGTAGTAAATACGGTAAAGTGAATCGCAAAGCCAAGTGCAAACTTGTTTCTTTTTCGCTTAGCGGCAGCCCGCATACCAAGTGCTGTAAGCAGGGACACGATACATAGCGGCAAGATCCACCAGGGTTCAATGTGCAGCAGCCATGAAAAGGTTTGTGCACGGTCCCGGCGCGTCAAATCATCCCAGAACATCAGGGTATAAAAATAGCCAATGGGCTTAAAATCAGTGTTAATAAAGTAACGCTGAACAACAGGAAGAAGATCTTTTTCTATAAGTTCCTGTTCTTCCAGGGAAGGAGGTAAGAGCGGCCCCGCTTCGGGTCCGTCGACGTGAGCTCTAATGCTCCGCCCATGGTTCCGGACTACCCAGTTCACCCTCCTAAGCTGAGAATCCTCCAGCAGGGTCTGGTAATGATGCGCCGAAAACCCTTCTGCTTCAATGCTCCTTTCGCTGTAGCGTTCTGCCAGAACAACAGGATCAAGCGAAATCTGCCCAGGGCTGTTAGTGGCAAAAAAGTATATAAAATGTTCACCTGCAGGCAGGACACGGGAAAATACACTGCCCAGGGTATGATAAATAGCCGCATTACGATTGGCCACCGCTTTACCCCGTAGGTCGGGTGTAGATACCGCCCCGATTACCAGCACACCGTCGGGATTAAGCAGGTCTCCAACTTCGGTGAAAAATTCCTTCGTGTAGAAGCGGTTCAAAACCGCCGTGGCCGGATCGGGCACATCGACAATAATAAGATCATATTTTCCATCCGCGGTTTTGACGAAAAGCCGGCCGTCAGCGTGAACAAGATTAACCCGCGGATCAGCTAAAGCTTCCAAAGTTACACCGGAAACAAAGGGTTCTGCCGCATCAGTAAGCACCTCGTCGAGTTCGACATAATCAACCTGCTCAACAGGATGCTTTATTATTTCACTAAGCACTCCACGCAGGCCACCGCCAATTAGCAAAACACGCTCAGGTGATTCGTGCTGCACCATGGCCATATGAGCAAACTCCACCGCTTCCTGCTCTTCCAACCCGGGTACCAGTGTCTCCGGCCCGGCGGTGCTGAAAACAAGGTGCCCGCTCTGGTAAAAACTATACTGGTCTTCAAGTCTTAGTATGGCAATAGTACCATGTTTTGACTGGTAAGTCCCGATAAGTTCGTGCTGTGGCGAAAAAAACTGCCACTGCAGGCGATAAGCCCACTGATCAAGGTTTCCGAGCAGGGGGTAAACACCGGCAGAAATAATTATAAGAACAACGAGCAGCAGATGCAAAGCTGACGGCCATCTATCACCTGCTACGGCATATCTGCGATTCATAAACAGGGCGGCACCGAGCATAAAAAGCCCAACCAACATCGCCGATTGGAATGAGTTTAAGTATTTAACCATCAGGAAGGTAAAAAGGAGACCGCCAAGCATATTGCCCGCCGCTTCACCAATGTATGTTTTTCCAATCCCCGATGTATCCGGGATCCCTTCGCACTCGCGCCAGACCCTGGAAAGCAGGACAAACTGTGCTCCCAAAAGCAGGCAGGATGGCGCCATCAGCAGAAAACAGGATAAAACCATATCGGCTAGTGAAAGATAGGCTCCGGGGGAAATCTCGAAAGAACTACGCAGGACACGCACCAGCAACACAGTTACCGGCAGGGTCAGCAAGATCCCTGCAGCGCTTATTGCAATAAATAACAGGGGGCGATTGATTCGCCAGACAAAAGCGGCTCCCACCCTGCTGCCTACACCGACCCATGCCAGCCAAGCGGCCAGGATTAACCCGATTGAAAACTCATTGCCGTGAAAAACCATCAACAGTTCTCGCAAAAACAAAACCTGGGCTACCTGGGAAACAATACCCAGCATCAGCACGGCTAAAAGATGCGGAGGCACTATTCGTCTTGCTGTCAGAAAGTCATCCGCTTTTTCTTTGCAACCGGATATATTCTGTTTGTCGCTGTTATTGGATCCTAGCAAGCCTATTTACCTCAACA
>PWUG01000296.1 GCA_003562605.1 Syntrophomonadaceae bacterium
CCTATGTTGGGATCGTTTAAAAATATTTTTCTAAACTTTAATTCTTCTGCCGTTTTTTCCAGGTCGCTGCCCGGGTCGGTAATGGCGATGAAATGTTTCCCAACATTTTTCCTGCCAACAGATTTCAAAGCTTTGTTGTAAAAATACTTCATCAGGGATATTGTTTCTACCGTCCCCCCGGACTTGGTTGAAACGATGAAGAGTGTTTTTTGTGGATCAATTTTTTTTTCTTTCTCCAGGACAGCGTCGGGGTCGGTGCTGTCTAAAACATCGAGGTCAAGATATCCATCCCGGACGCCAAATATCTTTCTGAAAACTTCAGGTGCCATACTGGAGCCGCCCATCCCCAGGAGCAGTGCCCGGGTATATCCGTCGGCGCTAACCTCCTCAACGAAATCCCGGATCGACTCAAGAGATTCCACCATTATTCCGTGACTGTTTAACCACCCCAGCCGATTGCTGATCTCCTCCGGGCTGTCGCTCCACACGGTATGGTCATGCTCCCATATCCGGTAAATAATGCGGCCGGCTTTCAACTTTTCTAATATTTCCTGCACGGAAGTGTCAGGCAGATTTACACTCACGATGCGATGCCTGCTTCTGCCGATTTCCATAAAGTTTCCCTCCCGGTATTTGCTAATAATTAATTACCACAAATACTTACATATCCCTGCTTTTTGCTGCTTATTATGCCACATTCAGGATCCGGCCCCGGGCATTCTGGCAGCCTGCTATTTTTACCGGGTAAAAGGCGGAAATAACGATATGGTGAATATGTACTGACATCTGAATGAGCTGAGATAAGGTTTAGTTTTTTGGCAGGATTTACGCTTAAAAAATTGAAAAGATTAAATAAGATCCTGTTAACCGGAGGTGGGAAAATGTTTAAAAATCGGGAAATAATTATGGCCCGTGTGGCAGAGATGCCGCAGGGAGATAAATCACCGTCAAAGCGCTACTGGTGCCTGACCTGCAAAATGCTTTTTTCCATGGAGGATCCGGTTTGCCCTTATATGCCCAGGGTATGTATAAATAGCCCGATTCCCGTAGAGCTGGCAGGCCCCGAATCAACAATCTGCCTGGAAAAAATTGGCCTTTTTTATCCAAAGATCCCGCAGAAGATGCTGGCATTTATGGCTAAAGGTGACCCGGGGGAGATTGCGAAGAAATGGGTCGGAATATATCTCGACTTTCTTGATCAGTGGAATTTTGCCTATAAACATGAACCTTTACAGGCAATCAAGAGTTTCATTATCACAATATCGGGAAGCGAAACCGGGCAGCGGATCCGCTCCGATGAAATTACCCTGGTGCTTACTGATCTGGAGAAAGTATGGGACAAAGATAGGTTCTTCGATATCCTGGAGGCCTCCCTGGAAATATTAAAGGAAAAGCTATCTGTCGATCAGTCGATCAAATTGGACAGCCTTGATATTTTAGGTGACATGGATACGGGCAAATATTATTGCCCCATGTGCAGCAAATTTTTTGAATTCTCGACCCAGAAAGATTCAATCACCTGTCCTCTGATGGCGCAGAAATGTATGGCTGTACCGGCAAACATAAACGATATAAAATACAATCTTGAACACCTTATCCGGGTTTATGACTACACTCCGGACATCTACAAGAAGATGGCCGAAACATTGGATGCGCAGCCGGGAGCCAGGGATTACCTGCGCGGGATTTTAACTGAGGAGTGGCTTTTTGAGGTTGATGATCAATCACTCGATACTGTCTGCAGTTTATTGGGGGTAAGGGATTTATAAGCCGGTAGGTTATTGTATCTGAAACAACTTGCGGAATTGATGCCTGTTTTGCCCGAACCGGCTACCACAAGTTAGCTGCTGCGGGAACTTCCGAGCGGTCTTTTAAGACTATTGCATTCTTTCCGCATGAAGCCCGGCAAATCCCGCATCCGTAACATTTAAGCGGATTTATAGTTACTTTTTCGTGAGCGATGCTGTAACCTATCGCTCCGAACTGGCAGGCTGTTATGCAGGATCGACATCCGCTGCACATGTCCATATTTACTTCAGCAACGTACTCCGCCCGGTACATCGACGGGTAAGCCTTTGACAAAGCCCTCATGGCCAGGCAATCAAGATCGCAGTTGCAGATACAGCCTATAAAAGGCGAAAGAAAGGTCCAGACCGTGTGGACAAGGCCTTTCTTTTCCAGTTCCCGGAATTGTTCAAGGGCAGCTTCGGCCGGGACAGCCTCGAGTCCGGAAGTATGGGGCCCGGTAAGGTAATCTGCGCCGATAGAACGAATTAACCTGCCCATCTCAGTTTCTTCTCCCGGTTCCATGCTGATCCCGTAACAGTAACGCTGCTCGGTCCCGACTGTAACATGACGGCAGATACAGGGCAGCCTGACCACGGAGTTGGTAAACCCGAAGATTTTTTCAATGTCCTCCAGGGGCAGAACCTGCCCATAGTGGGTTCTTTTCTGCCTGTTTGCAATAAAAGGTTTTACCACCGCCTGAACAAATGAAGGCAGCCTGTTTAAATCGTCCAGCCTGTCAACATTCCTGCCTTTTTTTTCAGGATTAAGGAAAAAGTCGTGAATATATTTTCGCCTGCGCAGATCACTTAGCAGGTCTTCTGAGTAGTTTTCGGCCTGCAGGTACCACTTTTCGCCTTCACCATGTTTGTGACAGAATTCGCACACTGTTTACAGCTCGTTTCTTTTTTAAGGCCATTTTATCTTAAATAACCGGCACAATCAATGCAGCCACGCTTAAGCAAAGCTCAAGCTGGCAGGTTAAATAGTAGTATTTGCTTACACTTCCCTGAATCTATTGGTATTTTTGTCTAAAGCCGATATAATTAAAAATATATTTATTCGATGCAGCTTACCGGGCAGAAAGGGGGATCCGGGTGCGGAAAATAATTGTCATAGTAGTTATATTATTACTGCTCACCCTTCTGGCTTTGGAACTGGGCCTGTTTAGCAAGGCTCCCGGGGAAGAGACCGTCGAAGATCCGGGGGACGAAGCCGTCGAAGACCCCGATGAAGAAGTTTCAAAGGATCCCGACGAAGAGGTTTCAGAGGATCCCGACGAACATTTCAAGTTAGGCAGCGAGGTGCTGATGGAAAAAGAGCGCCACCTGTTGCAGGGCAAAAAGGTGGGCCTGGTCACAAACCAGAGCGGAGTAAACAGCAAAGGGGAAAGCACCATCGACATCC
>PWUG01000108.1 GCA_003562605.1 Syntrophomonadaceae bacterium
TCTCTATAAAGATCGCATTGATAAAGATGAAAATGGGAAGTATCGCTTTATTATATCAAATGTCTCAAAAAGTATATTTTGCAGCAAACTTGAGCAATGAGAATGCAGAGATCATTACTATTTTCTTAGTATTATTTCGAACAAGCACACCAGGAAAATCATTTATTCGGGATGGTGCATTCAGCGTTTATTTCGATATAACCAGTTGCCAACCAGACGCCCGGCGGATGGAGCGGATTTATGCAGATGTGATCAACGGTGTCCAAGGGGAGGGGACCTCATGGCTGGATTAACGGTCTGTCTAACCCACGATGTCGACCGTATCCGCAAAACGTACCAGTACCTGACGAAAGATATCCGCAGTTTTCGCTGGGGAAACTTCCGTACCCTGCTAAACGGCGCGAAGCCGTACTGGTGCTTCGACCGAATCATGGAACTGGAAGCATCGTACGGGGTGCGCTCGACCTTTTTTTTCCTGCATGAGACGATCCCTTTTGATCTTCTCAAGCCCGCCAACTGGAAGCTGACCCTGGGGCGTTACTCTTTCCTGGAGACCGAGGTGAAGAGGATCATCCGAGAGCTGGACCAGGGTGGGTGGGAAATCGGCTTGCACGGCAGCTACAATTCCTACCGCAACTTGGACCTCCTCCAGGTAGAGAAAGAGCTTCTGGAAGAGGTGCTCGGCCGGGAGATCGCCGGCATACGGCAGCACTATCTCAACCTGGACATCCCGGAAACCTGGCAGCTACAGTCTAAGGCAGGTTTTCAATACGACGCCTCCTTTGGGTTGAAGAATGACATTGGGTTCCGACAGGGGCAATACCGCCCTTTCCAGGATGAATCCAGCGGCATCACCGTCATACCCCTGGTTTTGATGGAGGCTTACCTTTTCGCCAAGGCGCGAGATGACCTGGAGCGGGCCTGGGAGCTGGCGGAAGCGCTCATGGACGAAGCGGAGCAGCAGCAGGGGGTCTTTACCATCCTCTGGCACCAGCGCATGTTTAACGAGCAGGAATTTCCGGGTTATCTCGAGATCTACCGCCGCATCATCGAGGAAGCGAAAAAACGCCAGGCCAGATTTTTTACCTGCAGGGAGTTGCATGAGGAAAAAGATGAGTGGAAAGAAGATTGATGAGAAATACAAAGTCAGGGTTCTGGATCCATCGGAAGCAGATCGCTGGGATGATTTCATCGACCAGTCTTCCAATGGCACCCTTTTTCATAAGTACGGGTGGATGAAAGCTGCTGAGGCGCAAAGCAAGACGCGCTTTTATCCCCTGGTGTGCGAAAAAGATGGTGAAGGGCTCATTTCAGTTTTCCCGGGGTTTGTTTCCAAGGAGCTCTTCTTGAACTTGTTTTTCTCTCCCCCTCCGGGCTGCGCGATACCGGAGCTGGGCCCGGTTTTTTCCCTTCGGTCGACCAAGCAACACAGAATAGAAGCTGATTTATACAATACGATTGCTGGATTTGATGCGTTTATCAGGAATGAATATCGTCCCGATTACGTTAACATATTAACGAATATCAAAGATGTGCGGTCTTACAAGTGGCTGGATTACAGCTTGGAACCCGGTTATACTTATCGTTTGCCACTAAACGGTGATTCAGCGGAAATCTATCAAAGCTTCAATGCTAACATCAGGAATAAGATTAAAAAAATTGAATCTAGCAGCACCGTGGATATAAAAGGTGCCGGTGCCGAAAGCATTGAGCACTTATTGAGCGAGCTCCAATCCAGGTACAATGAATTGCAGAGATCATTTAAGCTAAAAGAGAAGTATCTTCATACGCTCATGTCTTATTTTGGCGGAGAGCAGCTAAAGCTTTATCAGTGCTTTGTCGACGGTTATCCTCAAACCTCTTTTCTCACCATTGAGTACAAGGACAATGTGAAGTTCTGGCTGGGGGGCGTTCACAACAGAACTATCACGAACGGGATTATTGAAACGATCCACTGGAACAATATTGTCGATGCATTGGAGCGAGGCTTTTCTTATTACGAGCGAATTGGGGCAAATACGAAGCATTTATGTGAGAGTAAATCTAGGTATGGCTTTCGGCCGGAGGTATACTACAAGGTGGAGAAATGGACCAGTCTGGGTCGGGTTTTTCACTCCGCGTATGAAAACTTCTTCAGGAAAAAAAGTAGTCGGGAATGATCAAGATAAAACACGCCTATACAAAATGTTTGGATAGAATCATCAAAAACGACTGCCGTGGCTACGACCCATACGATGGGGCCAGTACAAGTATTCCTTTAGTTCGAAATCATTATTATCCGCGGCTGTTCTCAACGTATTTCAACAAGTTTTGCCCGGTGAATTTCCGGCCATTACTTGGCATAAAACCAATGCTGCAGAACCAGGGGCTTGGCTTTATTGGCAGGGCAATGTTGCTCGATTATGAGAAATACAGAGCGCAAGTGGATAGGATCGTCCAAAGACTGGCCCAGACCAGCCTGATCGAACGCTACGGGTATCACTGTTGGGATGCCCATGGATTCCTCATCCAAATGCGCGGCAGTTTGCGCGAGGTGGGAATGACTGATATTATTGGGAATGAGGCCATCGGGCGTTTTTTCTTGGAGTTGCATAAAATTGATTCGGATGATCGTTACCGGGATTTCTGTGTCAACGTGCGAGACTTTTTTCTTAACCAGTTGTTCGTCCAAAACGCAGGAGTGCATTTTTTTAAATATAAACCGGTGACACCGGAAACCAGTTGGAACTACAATGCTTCGGTTATCGCGGCTGTTTATATTATTGCTGTATCTCACTACTTCGAACTGGATTATGACCACGATAAGTTGAATGCTGCTATTCTTGATGTTATTAAAAAACAAAAAGATGAGGGCGAGTGGTGGTATAATTGCAAACTGAATACGGGTGTAGAAAAGAAGCAGATCGACTTTCACCAGGGTTTCATCCTTGACGCTATACTGGAGTACATGCAGCACAATGCATTTGAGGATCCATATCTCAGTGCGTATGAGAAAGGCTTGCAGTTTTATCATTTGAAGCAATTTCTTCCCTCGGGCCAGGGAATATATCGGTACCCGAAAAAATGGCCCGTCAATATCCACAATCAGGCCCAGGGCATTATCACCTTTACCAGGGCGGCGGAAGCGGGTTTCGGCGAGCATTACCTGGACTTTGCCCGCACCATCGCCGAGTGGACGATCA
>PWUG01000292.1 GCA_003562605.1 Syntrophomonadaceae bacterium
TGTTTCGGGAGTGCCCATGCTGGAGAAAAAATATAAAGATAATCCTGAATTCCAGGAATATGCCCGGCGTACAAACAAGTTTTTCCCCTGGTTTCCAAAAAAATAACATCCGGTTTGGAGGCTTTATATTATGCTTAAATTTATCCTGTTATACCTGGTGGTTTTAGGGGCATTCTTAGTAATTGACATGATCTGGCTGGGTCTGGTAGCCAAGAGTTTTTACCGCGATCAACTTGGTTTTATGATGAGATCAAAAGTTAACTGGCCTGCTGCCATTATTTTCTACCTGCTTTTCATCGTGGGGTTGATATTTTTTGTTGTCTATCCGTCGATTGGCCGGGACAGCTGGGTTTACGCTATGTTCAGCGGTGCTTTTTTCGGTCTTATCTGTTATGCCACTTACGATTTGACTAACCTGGCCACATTGAAGGATTGGCCTCTCAAAGTTACCATGGTCGATCTGGCCTGGGGTTCAGTTCTGTCGGCAGTGCTTTCATTAATTGGCTTCTTCTATGGCAGGACACTTTTCTAAACAGCTCTCACAGGGGGGTGAAGGTATTAAACTTCACCCCCCTAGCTATCAATAATTAATTACTAATCATGGCTGTCAGCCTGGGGATGGTCTGAGCAGCATCTCCCCAGAGAGTGATAACTTGCGGTTGCTTGTAAAGCAGGTTATCGACGCCCGAATACCCGGGTTTCTCATCCAGGTTACAGATAATTATGTTCTTCGCTTTTTCCGCATCCAATATTGGCATTCCGGAAATTGGTGTTCCCTCGGCAGCGTTGGCTGCAGGGTTTACGACGTCGCAGGCTCCTACTATGATTACCAAATCGGCATGAGCAAACTGGGGGTTGATGGCATCGATATCCATTAGTTTTTCGTAATCGATTCCTGCTTCGGCTAAAAGCACGTTCATATGTCCGGGCATCCGCCCTGCGACCGGGTGGATAGCAAACTTGACTTCTTTACCTTTTCCTTCGAGGGCGTCGGTGAGTTGACGGACTGCCATCTGGGCCTGGGCTACGGCCATACCATAACCAGGCACAATAATAACCCTGGTTGCATTTTGAAGCAATTTAGAAAGAGATTCCTCCGGAAATTTATCTTTGACGGCTGCCTGTCCGGTATCTTCAACGGCCTTTTCTTCCTCAGCTGTTAAAGTTTCTTCAGTTGTGAGCTCTTCACCGCCTTCTTTGGATGAAATGCCGGTTACTGCATCAAAGGAAAGTCTTTCTTCTTGAACCGGGGGGGCTTTTACCTGTGCCCCCGGAATAAAACCGGCCAGCACCGCTAAAAGGCTTCGATTCATGGCTCTGCACATAATCCGGGTCAAAATCAGGCCGGCAACGCCAACAAGGGCTCCTGTTCCCGATAGGATGAGATTTTCTACGGCCAGGCCGGCTACTGCGGCGGCGATACCTGAAAAAGAGTTTAAAAGGGAGATAACAATAGGCATGTCGGCTCCGCCGATACGCAGGGTCATTAAGAAACCGGCTATAAGTCCCAGCAGGGCAATAAAGGGCATAAACTGTCCAAAGTAAAGGCCCAGAAAGCTCATATTAATGATGATCAGCAGGGCGGCTGCCAAAATTGCTACCCGTAAAATGTGGCCATGTCCCTTAAGCTGGATCGGTATGCGAAAAGCCAGCCCCTGGAGTTTTAAGACAGCAATTATACTGCCGCTGAAGGTTAAAGATCCTACACCCAAAGCCAGGCCAGCGGTGCCCCAAAAAAGCATTATTGTTCCTTCGCCTCCGTAACCCAGGACAGCGGACCAGACAACAAGAGCCGAAGCTGCTCCGCCAAATCCGTTTAATAGAGCAACTGTCTGGGGCATGTGGATCATCCTGACTGACTGACCAAGGATTAGCCCAAGGATGCCACCGATAACGACATAGATTATGGCTGAAGAAAAGGAGCCTTGACCGGTAGCGATAAAGGTCCAGGTAATGGCGAACAACATTGCTAAAGCGCCCAGCCGATTGCCCCAGAGGGCGGTTCGGGGGGACTGCATCAGTCGAATTCCGGCTAAAAAACCAATTATAATCAGTGCTGCAAATACTATTGTTATTGCCACGGGATTTCCTGCACCTCGCTTTCGCGTTTCTTGCCCTTGAACATGCGCAGCATGCGCTCGGTAACCCAAAATCCGCCGGCCACGTTAATCATAGCCAGGATCAGGGCCGCTGCAGCCCAACCGCTGGCTCCTGAAGGTGCAGTGGTATAAACGGCCAGGGCACCAATTACAGTAATACCTGAAAGTGCGTTCATTCCGGACATAAGAGGGGTATGCAGCAGAGGAGGCACCGCGGATATAACCCGGTAACCCAGAAGCGCTGCGGCAATTAAAACAATGAACATGGCGTAAAACATAAGCTAGATCAACTCCTCTACTCCTGACCCATGGCCATCAGGGTGCCGTGATGTACAATACGTCCGCCATGGGTAACCAGGGTTGACTGGATAATCTCATCGCTTGTATCAGTTTTGGCTGTGCCGTCCTGCAGCAGGTAGGACAGGAAATTGAAAGTGCTTTGGGCAAACATGTTAGTGGCATCTATTGGCAGGGTTGCCGGGATGTTCATAATTCCACTGATCGTAACTCCATCATAGATGAATTCTTCGCCGCATCGGGTAATCGCGCAGTTGCCTCCCTGGTCTACGGCGATATCAACAATAACAGATCCTTTTTTCATTTTTTTGATCATTGGCTCATCGATAATCAATGGAGCTACTTCTCCGGGGATAAGAGCACTGAGGATGACAGCATCGCTTTCTGCAACATGCGGCGTTAGGATTTTACGTTCCTGCTCATACCATTCCCTGGGTAACCGGCGGGCGTAGCCGCCTTCTCCTACCGCTAATTCCCGGGGGACGTCGAATTCGATATTTTCAGCTCCCAGACTGCGAGCCTGTTCATTGGCTTCGGGTCGGATATCAAGGGGTTTAACTTTAGCCCCCAGCCTTTTTGCAGTGGCGATAGATTGTAATCCTGCGACCCCGGTTCCGATTACCAGGAATTGAGCGGGGTGAATTATGCCAAAAGAAGTCGGCATCATTGGAATGAAACGTCCCAGGTTGTTGGCGGCAAAAATGACTGCTTTGTATCCGGCTACTGTACTCATAGACGTTAAAGAGTCCATTTGCTGGGCTCTTGAAA
>PWUG01000412.1 GCA_003562605.1 Syntrophomonadaceae bacterium
CAGAAAATCCCACTGCGCCGGCCTGTTTCATTCTACCAAGTTCGGCCAGCTCCTTACCCTCAAGCCCCTTGGTTAAAGCACCCAGTGGGTACACGCGCACTGCTGCCTTAGCTGCGCGATCATGAATATAGCCAATCACAGAAGGATCATCACTAACCGGATCGGTATTGGCCATCGCCGCAACAGCAGTAAAACCGCCGGCAGCGGCCGCCCGGGCCCCGGAAAATATATCTTCTTTATATTCATAGCCGGGGTCACGCAGGTGCACATGCATGTCAATCAAGCCCGGCATTACAATTAAGCCGGCAGCATCGATAACCTCTGTTTCAGGGGAGGGTTTCAGGTTTTTCTCTACTGCCTGAATTTGGCCTTCACTTATTAAGATATCTGCCTGTTCATCAAACTTCCGGGAAGGATCAATGACCCTTCCTTCTTTTATTAAGAGTGGTTTCATTCTTCCTTTGTCCCTCCCAGCAATAGATAGAGAAGCGCCATGCGCACCGCCACACCTGAAGTCACCTGTTCCAGGATGATCGAGCGAGGCCCATCAGCCAATTCCGAACTTATTTCAACTCCCCGATTCATGGGTCCGGGGTGCATAATTAAAACATCTTCTTTCGCTCCTGAAATTCTTTGCGGTGTCAACCCGAATAATTCTGAGTATTCGCGCAGGCTTGGGAAAAGGCCGCCTTCCTGGCGCTCTTTCTGCAGCCGCAGAGCCATGACTACATCGGCGTTTTCAACGGCTTCTTCAACATTGGAGAATGCTTTTACCCCGAAAGCTGTGAGGTCCGGCGGCATAAGTGTCGGTGGACCGGCCACAACCACTTCAGCGCCCATCTTTTGCATCCCCCACAGATTGGATCGGGCAACCCGGCTATGGCGGATATCTCCGACTATGGCCACTTTCAACTCTTCGAGCCGCCCCTTTTTATCGAGGATTGTAAACATATCCAGCAAGCCCTGGGTGGGGTGTTCATGCATTCCATCCCCGGCATTGATAACTGAAGCTTCCACATTGTGGGCCAGGTAATGTGAAGAACCTGATACCGGATGCCTCATAATGACGCACTCAATACCCATAACTTCTACGTTGCGGACCGTATCTTTCAGTGTTTCCCCTTTGACCAGGCTTGAAGAAGTCCCGGCCACACTTACCGAATCGGCGCTCATATATTTTTGAGCCAGTTCAAAGCTGGCTTTGGTCCGGGTACTCGGTTCATAAAAAAGGTTTAATACGGAACGTCCACGCAGTGTTGGAACTTTTTTTATCTTGCGCTGCATAATCTCACGCATGGAACGGGCCGTTTCCAGGATTAAGGTTATCTCTTCGGCAGACATCTCTTCCAAACCAAGGATGTCTTTGCGCCTTAAAGTTTGCAATTATTTTTTACCTCCTTTGATAATCGCATTAAGCTTACTTATTTTCCAGGATATCGACCTGGTCGGTTCCGTCAACCTCTTTAACCTTAACCTCAACCTGTTCGTTTCTTGATGTGGGTACATTTTTACCGACATAATCAGCCCTGATTGGCAATTCACGGTGTCCGCGATCAACCAGTACAACCAGCTGGATAGTCGCGGGGCGGCCCAGGTCGATAAGGGCATCCATGGCTGCTCGAGTGGTACGGCCGGTATAGAGCACATCATCGACTACTACAACATGCTTTTTGTGTAAATCAAAAGGAACATCAGTAGTATGAACTTCGGGTTGATCCTGTCTCTGGGAAAGATCGTCGCGGTATAGGGTAATGTCGAGGATGCCGAGGGGAACTACAGGAGTTTCAATTTCAGATAAATAGTTCTTCAACCTGTTCGCGAGTGGTACTCCCCGGTTGCGAATGCCTATCAGAACTACTTCTTCTGTACCCTTATTGCGCTCGATTATTTCATGAGCAATGCGGCGTAGAGCTTGCTTGATTGCTTTTTCGTCCATGACGGTAGCTTTGTGGGTTAGCGCCATTTTTTCACCTCCTTTCAGAGCCTGCTGAGCGGAGGTAGGCAGAAGGACAGTGGGCAAAAAATACACCGCCAAGCTTTGGGAGCGGGCGGTGTATAAATATACCTTATCGGTCGCCCCCTTGCCAGCCTCACAGGACTATCTTTAAAGGGTGCCTAACTGGAACAATTTTAGCATCTAATCGATGGGGTGTCAATGATTTAATTATACATATATAGATTATCCTTAATCTACTTCCGCTTCCTCATCATTTTCTTCAGGTTCACCAGAATCCGGATCGGGGTCCGCATCAGGATCGGTTTCGAGATCCGGCTCGGGATCGGGATCCGGTTCCGGGTCGGGCTCGGGTGTTGGTTCAGGATCCGGTTCCGGGTCGGGTGTTGGTTCAGGATCCGGCTCCGGAATTGGATCCGGTTCAGGAGTTTCCAGCTCCGGAACTACCGGGCCGGGAAGAGTTATTTGGGGCCGCATTTCTACAGTGACCCCGAACACATTCAAGATTGTTTCGACCCGTTCTTCTTCATCTATTACCAGATACCAGATGTTCTGCCCGTTTCGGTCGGATAGCTGGCCCCGCCCACTAAAAATGAAGGATTCGACTTCTTCCGGGTTGATCCGCAGGCCGAGTATGCCCATCATGCCGATTTGCGGAAGGCCAATTTCGGTTTCAATATTACTTGCGACTGCAATGATAAGCCGGGGGATCTTGATAATGCCCCCGGGGCTCCTTATTTGATCGAACATTGCGATCAAAACATTTTGCTGCCTCCCGGACCTTCCCCTCTCACCACCCTGGTCCCCGGCTCTTGTGCGGACATAATGCATAAAACTCTTACCGTCAAAAAGTTGATAGCCTTCTTCGACCAGAACACGGCCCCGCCCGTAATCAGAACGCACATCGAAATCAACATCATAATAGATGCCTCCGATGCTGTCGATAATATCGGCCGCCCCATCCATATCTATACTGAGGTACCCATGGATCGGTATGCCCCCCAAAAAATCACGAACAGTTAAAAGGGTAGTCTTTAAACCGCTTTCATGCTTATCTTCACCTTCAGCCGCTCCATGATAGCCGTACATGTAGGAGTGATTGATCTTATCGTATATCCCCGTTCCTGCAATTTGCACATAGCTATCACGGGGAATATTGACCAGTTTAACTTCTGCTTTACGTAAATTAATAGAAGCGATCATGATC
>PWUG01000112.1 GCA_003562605.1 Syntrophomonadaceae bacterium
CTGCGTGGTTAATGCTGCCGTATCGTTTTGTTCAAGAGAGCGGTGAAAAGCAGTTTCAATACCATGCATCCGCTCCCAAAACGGCGGGTCCGCTTCATCGGCGTTGCCCGAAGACATAAGTGAAGCGGTTCCGGGTCCGGCATCGATCCCCGGGCCTGCGGAAACGCCGAGCAGACGCTCAAAGGTGATCTGTTCACCGCGTGCAAAGCGCTGCTCCGCCCCACTGCGCCTGACCGTCACCTGGCCGAGTCCTTCCACGACAGCCTCCCGGGATGAAAAGTCGATAATGCAGGCTGTGTGCTCATCAAGCCCGAGAATAGTCGTGCCCGGGGGCAGCTTTGCTTCGAGGGCCCTGAAGCGTTTTTCGCCCATGTAACAGAACCGGGTATCATGGTTTCCCCCTTCCGCATTGTTCCAGTGAGGGATCACTACCAGCTCTAGGCCAAGCTGCCCCAGGATATTTAAGCCCTTAGCCCAGTGCAGCGGCTCACCCACCTTATATATTTCATATACCGGAAGGGTATGGCTGCCGACGGTAAGCGCCGCGGCGCTTGCAACAACAAGGCATCCGCCCCTTGTGACCATAGCGCTGAGCAGGGTTGGAATAGGCGTTTCTTCTAACTGGCGGACAGTATAAGTCGGACTGCCCGGCCCGATCAGCACGTACCCGGCTTCGCCAAGAAGACGGAAGACCTTTTCGGCCTCGGGAGTAGTTGCGGTTTCGTTGGATTTGAATGAAGCGATCTCCATGCTGTGACGCACCTGCTGCTCAAAATACTTTACCGCCCGCTGGGCGATCAGGTCGACGTTGTCCTGAAATCCCGCCGGCGTATCGAGGAATAACGCCTTTCCCCGGGATTCGCAACGGGAGAGAAGCAACTTGTGTGTCTCAACCATGGTCCCGGATAGCTCACCGGAACCGATCAGTGCTATAGTCCCTCGCACCATTAAGATCACTTTCCCTTCTTCGATCAAACAGAGCTGCCTTATCCCACACTCAAATAATACCACTGAAATGCCCTTAACTACCAATCCAGAATTAAGATTCCTCTATATCTTTTAACAAAAGCAGCGCATCTTCTTCGTTTGCAGTGGCAACCTGGATGCATACCGGCCCGGTCAATGGGTTAAAGCCTGAACCAAAAGTACCCGCCCCAAAAAGATGCTGCACCCCTTCACCCCTGGCATAATATCTGATACCGGCGGCTTCCAGTATCGATTTCGCTACCATTATCACACCGGGATCACCTGTTTCCAGGACGGTAACCAGATCCACGTAAACCGGATCATATAATATATCTTCCGCGGGCAGCGCCCTGACCAGGGCTACAGCACAGTCCGGGCAATCAGTGATACCTTCTACAAATTCATCCTTGCATTTAGGGCAAAACACATTGTCACTTCCTTCCCAAAAGCTGTTTATCATTAACTTTCGTTAAGCTTCGCGGCAGTGTGCAAATTACCCTGCCCATCCTTTAACCTGAATCTATAAATAGCAATCCATTAAGAATAACTGCTTTATATTAAAAATCTTAAATCCACAATTTGTTGTTTTAACTGAATATTTATGTAATAATGAAAAAAGTTGGAAGAAGTGGAGGTAGTTATATGGCAAAAGTGGCAATCGTATGCGATAGCTCAGCCAGTATTCCTGAGGTGATTCGCGAAGAGCTTGATATCAGAATCGTGCCTATCTACATTCACCACGGAGACAAGGTCTGGCGTGACCTTGTGGATATCCACCAGGAAGAATTTTATCGCTGGCTGCCTACAGTCGAGAAGTTACCGACAACCGCTTATCCGGGACCGGCCGATTTTTTAGAGGTTTACGAGCAGCTGGCAGCTGAGGGCGTGCGCAACGTTTTAAGTGTTAGTATCACTTCAAAAAGCAGCGGTACTTTCCATGCAGCAAAAATGGCAAGCGAGCAGGTTGCTGAAAAAATAACCGATCTAAAAGTTGAGGTAATTGATACCCTTAATGTATCAATGTGTCACGGTTGGATGGTGATCGAAGCGGCACGTGCAGCACAGACTGGAGCCGGTATGGATCAGATTATCGCTTTGCTTGAAGGCATGATCCCGGTTACACATATGCTCCAGACAGCAGATACCCTTAAGTACCTCCATATGGGAGGCCGTATCGGCAGCGCTGCCAACCTTATGGGTAGTTTACTGAATATCAAACCCTTGATAGGTATGCGTGATGGAGTGATTGTCCCTCTGGGTCGTGAACGCAGCCTGGCCAGGGTCTACTCCGCTATGGTTGACCTGGTTGAAAAAGAAGTTGGAACTGGAGGCAAGATTAAGGTCGCTTATACACATGCTGCAGCACTTGATAAGATTGAAATATTACGTGCCGAGCTGGAAAAACGCCTGACCTGTGTTGAGACAATAATAGCCGAATTATCCCCTGCCCTGGGTGTGCACTCCGGCCCGGGAACAACGGGAATCTGTTACTTTCCGGTTAGTGCGCTGGAGGGTTCGGTATGACTCCCCCACCCGGATTCGAATCGGATTTTAGGTTAGGGGAAAAGGATGATAAACTAATAATGAACTAAAATAGAGGTGGATACAGATGAGTTTTATCGGTAATATCTTGTGGCTTCTCCTGGGCGGGATTATCCTGGCCCTGTTCTGGGCAATCGCCGGCCTGCTGGTCTGCCTGACAATTATCGGCATCCCGTTTGGGCTGCAGTGTTTCAAGTTTGCGGGCTTCGTCCTCTGGCCCTTCGGCCGCCAGGTAGTAATCGGTGAATTGGGAGTGGGCAGCCTGATCGGCAACATCCTCTGGATCTTGCTCCTGGGCTGGGAACTCTGTATATCTCATCTGGTTATCGGTGCTCTCTTCTGCATAACGATTATCGGCATACCCTTTGGCTTACAGCACTTTAAACTGGCCATGCTGGCCATTTTACCATTTGGGGCCAGGATCAGGAACAAGCGGGATCTTGTTTAAACCCCCGCTGCCCTTAAGCTTGTCGGAATGGCGGCCCTTTAAGTAGTCAAACTTGCTTGTTTTGTTCATAATATCCCCGGAGGAGGTTAATTCTGGGTGGAAAATTTTAATGAACCCCATTCTGGAAGCGAAGAAAGAACCGGTTATGAAGCGCCTGCTTACCAAAAAAGACATAGAACCGGGGAAGCGGCAGGGAAGAAAA
>PWUG01000390.1 GCA_003562605.1 Syntrophomonadaceae bacterium
TACATGCACTTGAAGCTGCCATTGAAGGATTCAGGGTAATGCCGATGAAAGAAGCTGCACCTCTGGGCGATATCTTTGTCACTACAACCGGCTGTCGGGAAATCATATCAGCCGAACATTTTCCCCTGCTTAAAGAAGGCGCGATCTTGAGCAACGCCGGGCACTTTGATGTCGAGATCGACAAGAAGGCTTTGATAAGCATGAGTGAGTATATGGGACAACCTCGTGAAAACATCGATGAATATCGCTTGAAAAACGGTAAGAGAGTCTATCTTTTAGGGGAAGGCCGCCTGGTTAACCTGGCAGCCGGCGACGGTCACCCTGCTGAAATCATGGACCTGTCCTTTGCCCTCCAGTTTGGAGCCATGCAATACCTGGTCAGTGAAGGTAAAAAACTGCCTAAAGAAGTAATTAAGTTACCCGATGAATTGGATCGCCAAACCGCGGCCCTCAAACTGGAAGCCATGGGAATCAGTATTGACACCCTTTCCAGCGATCAGGAAAATTATCTTAAATCGTGGCAGATTGAATAACTTCAGTAGATGGTAATCTGGTCAGCAATATTATTGAATGTGCTTTCACCGATACCGCTAACATCCATAATCTGGTCTATAGAGGTGAAATAACCGTGTTTTTCGCGATGTGCAACAATTTGATTGGCGCGCACATCGCCAATACCGGGAAGGGCTGTCAATTCCGATGCTGTTGCCCGGTTAATATTGACTGTATTTGAAGCGCCGGATCCTAAGGGTTTCGGCGCTTCGCCGATCTTGTGTATATATATTTGCTCACCATCGAGAAGAGGACGGGCCTGATTTAGGAGATCCTGATCCGCTTCATCGCTAAAACCTCCGCCGAGATCTATAAGTTCATAAACCCTTGAGCCGATCGGAAGCTGATATATGCCTGGATTTACTACCGCGCCGACCAGGTGGACAATGATCAACTCCGGTTCCTGTGTATCGGTGGTTTCCTCTCGATCGCTGTATCCGGCCTGAATTATTTCCGGCCTGGAATCCGAAACCCGGGCTGCACGCCAGATCCCTCCGGTAATCAAAAGCAGCACAAGAGCTCCAATTATTAATTTTTCCCGCAGGCACATATTTCGCTCCAACTTCTCAACCCCCTTAAACAGGACCTATAAGCTTTAAATATTCAATTTAACTTGAACTTAAAATATTAATTTTATAAAATTCGCTTTTGCAATACTCTTTTCCTGCCTGTGATCATAAAAACCCCGGTCCATTTTTAAATGTACCGGGGTTAGATTTCCCTTTTATGTTATTATGTAAATTCTCTTATTTCTTTTTTTCTTCCTCAGACTTTTTCTCTTCTTCCTCTTCCTCGGGAAGGTTAATGCCCAGGACATTAATGTTAATCGCATCGACTTTCAAACCGGTGGTTTTCTCAACATTGGTGCGGACCTCTTTTTTCAGCTTGTCCGTTGTATCTACAATAGAAATCCCATATTCTACAATTATATTCAGATCGATAGAAACCCTGTCCTCATTAACCTGGACTTTAATTCCCCTGGTCATATCATGGCGGCCAAGCCTTTCAGCTATTCCTCCTACTACACCGCCGCTCATTCCGGCAACACCGGGAATATCACTGGATATTATACTTGTTATTACTGCAATTACCTCAGATGATATGCGAATGCTGTCTCCTTCTTTTGACGGATCAGGCTTTAATACTGCCTCTTCGGAACCAACTTCTTTACCTTTTTTTTCTTCAGCCATTCTATTTCCTCCTTGTAAGATATTAAAAGCCGGAAAAGTTTATACCGGCAGGTTCACAGATATAATGTAAGATGCAAAGGTAGCTGCAGCTGTTTGCTAATTTCACTTCAAAAGATAAAGCTTTCCATGCACTAATATTTAAGTTGTCTAATTATATTATACATATTGAATATAAGCCTGTCAAGAAAACAATACGGTTGAATATTAACATTGTATCCCAAATTAAGCAGTTTTAGTTTTTTATGTCTGGATTAGGATACCCCGGAATTTTTTCTGATCAGCGAACCACGATGTTAACCAACCGGCCTGGCACTGTAACAATTTTAACGACATCCCTGTCCTTCAGAAGTTCACCAATGCGCTCACTCTCACGGGCCTCTTCAATAAGCTGCTCTTCAGGGCAGTCTGAAGGTACAGTAATTCTACCTCGAACTTTTCCGTTTATTTGGACAACCACTTCGACCTGGTCAACCAGGAGCTTCTCCGGATTGTAATCAGGCCACTTTTGCCTGTGTACGCTTTCCTTATTACCCAACAACTGCCAGGATTCCTCGGCCAAGTGCGGAGCAAAGGGAGCTAGGAGCAGGATCGTCTTTTCCAGGGACTCTCGCAGGAGTTCATGGTTCCCACCTGCACGGCCTTCCGGCTGCCTGTAAGAGTATATTGCATTGACCAGCTCCATTATAGCACTGATAGCAGTGTTAAAGTTAAAACGATCCTGGATGTCATGGGTTACTTTTTTAATCGCTGCATGGACGCTACGTTCCAGTTCAACTTCTTTTACACCGATTTCAGAATGTCTTTCTTCTGCTGAAAACTGATCCAGGCTTTCTGCCACCAACCTCCATATACGGCGCAGGAAACGATGACAACCTTCGACACCCTGGTCGTTCCAGTCAAGATCTTTTTCGGGCGGAGATGCAAAGAGGATAAAGAGGCGTCCGGTATCAGCACCATATTTTTCAACAATTTCATCAGGTGTGACAACGTTGCCTTTTGACTTTGACATCTTTGCGCCATCTTTATAAACCATCCCCTGGGCCAGAAGACGGCTAAATGGTTCCTCAACATTGATCATCCCGGCATCATAAATAACCTTGGTAAAAAAACGGGCATAGAGCAGGTGGAGCACCGCATGTTCAATACCGCCAATATACTGGTCGACCGGCATCCAGTAGTCCGCCTCTTCGGAATTAAAAGGCGCTTCGGTCTCACCCGGGCTTGTAAAGCGTAGAAAATACCAGGATGAACAGATAAAAGTATCCATGGTATCGGTTTCACGGCGAGCCGGAGCATCGCAAACAGGGCAATCGACCCGAACAAAGTTTTCATAGTGAGCCAGACTGGGTACTCGGTTCCCGGATAGTTCTACTTCCAGGGGAAGCTCTACAGGCAGATCTTTTTTCGGGACCGGGACAGTACCGCATTTTTCGCAGTAGATTACCGGAATCGGCGCCCCCCAGTAGCGTTGTCGTGAAATCAACCAATCGCGAAGCCGGTAAGTGACTTGAAAACGGCCTAAACCCTGCTGATCCAGGTATGCAGTTACCTTTTCAATTCCTTCAACGCTTCCTGTGCCGTTAAAAGTACCCGAGTTTACCATTTTCCCTTCACCTGCATAAGCTTCCTGCATGGTTTCAACAAGGAGTTCTTCACCGTCGGGTTGAATGACAACCCGGATCGGCAAATCATGTTTACGGGCGAATTCAAAGTCTCTCTGATCATGGGCCGGCACACCCATTACCGCCCCTGTGCCGTAAGACATAAGCACGTAGTTGCCGACAAGGATGGGCACTTCTTCTCCGTTAATCGGGTTAACTGCATGGCATCCGGTATAAAGCCCTATTTTAGGGGCCTCTTCTGAGGTGCGATCGATTTCGCTTTCCTGTCTGACCCGGGATACAAAACCCAGAATTTCTTTTTCCTTTTCCGTACCTTCCACAAGACGTCTGACCAGGGGATGCTCAGGTGCTAAGACCATGTAGGTAACCCCAAATAGGGTGTCAGGTCGCGTGGTGAAGGTACGAATTATATCCCCGGGGAATTCCTTGATCTTGAAAGTAATTTCGGCCCCCTCACTACGGCCGATCCAATGCTGCTGCATGACCTTGACCCGTTCAGGCCAGTCTTCCAGCTTGTCAAGATCATATAAAAGCCTTTCGGCATAATCGGTAATACGTAAAAACCACTGCTCCAATTCTCTTGTTTCGACAACCGACGAACATCGCCAGCAAAGTCCTTTTTCCACTTGTTCATTGGCCAAGACTGTAGCACAGCTAGCACACCAGTTCACATTAGCTTTTTTCTTATAAGCCAGACCTTTTTCATACATCAATAAAAACAGCCACTGTGTCCAGCGGTAATAATCAGGAGCAGATGTATTAACTTCCCGACTCCAGTCATAGCTTACTCCGAGCCTGTTTTGCTGTTTTTTCATATGCCCGATATTCTGGGCGGTCCACAGGGCAGGATTAACATTATGCTCAATAGCTGCATTTTCTGCAGGAAGGCCGAAAGCATCCCAACCCATCGGGTGAATGACGTTATAACCCCGCATGCGTAAAAAACGGGCCAGTACATCACCAATCGAGTAGACACGCATGTGGCCCATATGGAGCTTGCCGGAAGGGTAGGGAAACATTTCTAAAACGTAATATTTTGTTTTAGATTGATCTATTTTCGCCCTGTAAAAATCTTCTTTTTCCCAAAGTTTTTGCCAGCGTTCTTCAATTTGAGCAGGATCGTAATTTTTCACAGACATCGTACCTCCATTTCAATTAGAAGTCATTTTCAACTTCTCATACGGCGGCAGTTCGTACTGCTCATTATTAAAGGCCTGGATTAGCCTGAGTCGCAAATAAAAAAACCCGCCCGGTCAAGGGACGGATTTATACCCGCGGTACCACCCTTATTGGTCAAACACCTGGTGGAGCTGGCGGGAGTTGAACCCGCGGCCTCTTCCATGCCAAGGAAGCGCGCTCCCACTGCGCCACAGCCCCCCGTTATGCTACCCGCTTTCTGCCGTTAACGCCGGCGATACGGCTGCGGTTTTTACCGCCGCATCTCCAGGACGAGTTCAGCAGAGCTGCCTGCCGGCTTTCACCATATGCCGGCTCTCTGAACAAGCATGCCTGCTTACTGTTCCCCTTCATCAAATTATCTATGGCACCTCGAGTACATCTAACATTATATGCACGGCGTACAGCCTTGTCAATAGCACGAATTGCACAGTCTTTTACGGTGAGGGCTTTAAAACCCGCGAAGCCATATATTCGAGCAGAAAAATGCCGCCGACAAGGGTGAATCCTATCAAATCCCCCAACCAACTGGTTTCCATGAGCAGCACTGAACCGATCAACAAAACCCCCCTGTGCCAATAAGGCATCCTGCGTACAAAATAACCCTGCATCGCCGCCCCTAAGCCGGCGCAGGCTAAAAGTGCTGTAGCGCAGGCAAGGAATATTTCATGGAAAGGCCCCTGCAGCAGCAAAGCAGGGCCGAATATAAAAGCAAAAGGAACTATATAGGCGGTAACCCCCATCTTAAAAGCTTCTATAGAGGTATGCATCGGGTGTGCCCCAGCCAGTCCCGCAGCAGCATAAGCCGCCAGCCCAACCGGCGGGGTAATATCAGCATCGGTACCAAAGTATAAAATAAACAAGTGCGATGCCAAAAGGGGCGCTCCAAGAGTTACCAGCGCAGGGGCCACCAGGGTTGCAAGAATTATATACTTGGCTGTGGTAGGCACGCCCATACCCAGAATCAGAGAGGCAATCAATGTATAAAAAAGCCCGGCCATAATGTTGCCTCCGGCCAACAATTCGATCAGGGTGGAAAACTTCAAGCCAAGGCCGGTCATGGTAACCATACCGATTATGATCCCGGCAACAGCACAGGCAGCAACAACTTCAAGTGCTTTTTGCACTCCTGAGAAAAGGGCTTCGAATATTTCTTTTGGACCCATTCGGGTATCCGCCTTAATCCAGCTCAGAGCAATCGTTGAAAGAAGAGCCCAGAAAACTGACCGTGAAGGCGAAAAGTGTAAAACCAGAAGCGTGATCAGGATAGCGAGCGGGGTGAAGTAGTAAAAGCCATTTTTTAAAACAGTAAAGAGCTCGGGCAACTCTTCTTTGGGCACCGGCAGCAGGTTCTCTTTAAGCGCACGGTAGTGAACCATAAAAAACGAAGTGATAAAGTATAAAAAGGCCGGAACAATTGCCGCTACCATGACCGTAACATAAGGCACGCCAATATATTCAGCCATAACGAAGGCTGCGGCACCCATCACCGGAGGCAAAATCTGCCCGCCGGTTGAAGCATCCGCTTCCACGCCGGCGGCAAAAGCAGGCTTGTAGCCAAGTTTTTTCATCAGGGGAATAGTGAATGTTCCGGTAGTCACCACATTTGCAGTAGAGCTGCCTGTAATCGAACCGATAAAACCGCTGAATAAAATGGCCGCTTTACCCGGTCCGCCTACATAGCGACCGGTCAGGGCCAGCGAAAGATCACGAAAAAAAATACCGGCGCCTGCTTTTTCCAGAAAAGCGCCGAAGATTACAAATAGCAGGATAAAACGGGAAGAAACACCGAGAGGAATACCAAAAATTCCGGCGTCAGTGAGGTAAAGAAACGGAAATATGCGGGCGACCGAATAACCGCGGTGCATGAGCATTCCCGGCATTGACTGCCCGAAATAAGCGTAGGAGAGGAAGAGGAGCGCAATAATTACAATCGGCCAGCCGACAGTACGCCGCCCCGCTTCCAAAACAATTACAACCAGGATGGCTCCCAGAACAATATCAACTGTAACCGGCGCTCCGGCACGACCGGCAATCGCTGAATAGTTAAGAATAACATACATGCCGAGAACAATGCTGGTCAGGACACAGCCAATATCGATTAGAGTAGGTTTGTCACGCGGTGATTTTTTTATAGCCGGGAAATAAAGAAATATAAGACTTGCAATAAGCATCCAGTGGATATTACGAAAAAGAAGAGCAAATGGCACCCCAAAATATGCAGTATAAATATGGTAAAGAGCTGTGCCGACAGCTAAAGAAGCTGCGAGGTAGAACCAACACCCTGATAAATTGCGATGCTTGCCTTTAAGCGCTTCTTCGAGAAGAGCTTCTTTCTGCCTCTCCATAAGTTTTCCGATTGGCATAGCACTCAACTCCTATTGCAGGTTTGGTACAATTCAACTGCAAGGAGCAAGAAACCGAAATATAAAATTACTTTATCTGATACCTATAATAGATTACGAAAGAAATTTTTTAGCTAGAATCCACTTCGATTTTATACAATTCACCGGATTGCATATCAATAATTAGCATTTTATTGGCAGGAAGGATGTCATCAAGCTCTGCCAAAATCTTGACTGCCTCGCTGCACTGCCATGCTGCCAACATAGCCGGTGTGGATGCAGGATTGCCCAGCTGCACTTCTGCACCCTTTTCGATTTGTTTCCCTCCGGCAGAACCGTAAATAGATGACAGAAGTGGCCGGTCCGGCCTGATTACTGCAAGCTGACCCAGAAAACCGGCAATCGCACCGTGAATCATAACTATATTTAGCCGGCTGCAAACCTTTTCCAAATCAAAGCGAGATGTAAGGTTATCGAGACAATCCAAGACCAGGTCACAATCTGAAAAAATTTCAGGCAGGTTTGAAAGATCTCCATGGCAGTTAAAAACTTTTATTTCTACCGCTCCGTTTACTTCAGAAATCCGTTTTGCTGCAGCTTCGGCTTTAGGTTTTTCCAGGTTCCTTTCCGTAGCCAGGAGTTGACGGTTAAGGTTGCTGTCTGAAAATGTATCCCCGTCGACAACTACCAGCCTGCCGACCCCCATACGGGCTAAAAGTTCCAGGGCAAATCCACCCAACCCTCCTGCTCCGAGGACACCTACAGTTGACTTGAGCAACTGTATTTGACCAGCAACCCCCAGAGTACCGATATTGCGCTGATATCGCTCGGGAATAATACCGGTTTCAAGAGCAGCCAATTCTACCAGGCGTCCGGAGATATCATACTCCTGGGCAAGCTGTCCGGTAGCGGCCAGAGATAAATAACTGTATTCAGCTCCGGCTGGATCTTTTCCGATCATAGCGGCATGGAAAACTGCCTGACGCAGCGTATTTTTCCCCATTTATAAACCTACTTTTATTTATTTGAGCCATTTACATTATCAAGAGCTACCTGCGGGGCATCTGACCATAGCCTTTCCAGGTCATAAAAAGCCCTTGCTTCCGGCTGGAAAATGTGGATAACCACTCCACCATAATCTAATACAACCCACCAGCCTTCCCGGTAACCCTCTATCCGTAAAGCATAATGGCCCTCTTTCTTCAGTCTCTCTAACAGGTGATCGCATATTGAATGAACCTGTACTGCTGTAGCTCCGGTCCCCAGTAAAAAATAATCGGCTATGATAGATACCTGGCCGACTTCCAGCAGATGCAGATCCAAACCCTTTTTCTCAAGCGCCAGCTGGGCGGCAAATAATGCCAACTCGCGGGAACCATTGGCCGGTTCCTGTGCCAAATAACATCACCTCCATATGTTTTTTTAAATTTCTTTTACGGTATCTTCCAGCAGGCTGTTACGAAAGTCAACTGACCTGGGATGAAGCAATAAGCCCCTGTCCAAGATTGATCTTATCGCCGTGTCTACAGCAGCCAGAAGAGCCTGATCAAGGTTGCAGTAAGCAGCCTTCCTAATATACTCCACTCCCTCGAACTGCCGGCCCTCTTCAACGTAATCAGCTATATATGTTATCTTATCCAGTAAAGCCATACCCCTTCGCCCGGTGGTATGGTAAGCCACAGCCCTTATTATTTCCGGGTCGCTGATTTTCAGTTCGCTTTCAAGCAAAGCAGCTCCTACCGGGGCATGCAAAAGTTTTACCTGCTGCTTTGTAATCCGATCTAACGGTAGCTCCAATAGTTCAGCTTTACGGATCAGATCCTGCTTGGAGTAGCGTTTTCCATAATCGTGGACCAGCCCGGCTAGTTTAGCTTTTTCAGTGTCGGCGCCGTAATGTTCTGCCAGAGAAACCGCTGCTTCAGCTACACTTAAGGAATGCCGGTATAATTTTTCACCAAGCCTTTCCTTTATTAAAGAAGAATAATAATTCATCTTTTTACTGCTCGCGTGGTTTTGCTTCATTAACTACCAACTTACGTCCTTCCATTTCGGCTCCATTAGTCTTTTCTAAAATTTCTTCCATGTTGTCCTCGTTCACTTCAACAAAACCATAGCCGCGGGAACGACCTGTAGCTCTCTCAGTGATAATCTGGCATTCAATAACCTCGCCGAACTGCGAAAAGAACTCCTCCAGATCGCTTTCCTTGGTGCTCCAGGGAATGTTCCCCACATACAAAGTTTTTGCCATTTAACCTTCCACCTCCGCTTATATTATAACCTATTTCCAGGCTATTAAAACCTGTTTTATCTGCCAGTGCGATATAAGCCGTGCTTTCGGATATACTGTTCAACCGGTTCCGGGGTTAAATACTTGATAGTTTTGCTCAAAGCAACCCTTTCCCTGATGAAAGTCGAAGACACCGCCAAAGCTGGTATTTCCAGAAGATGCACTTTGTGCCTCATCTCGGGGCAGGCAAAGTCCAGGGTTTCATAGAACCGATCCAGGGAATAACCCGGTCTGGACACAGCAATAAATGTACAGAGGTTAAGTAGTTCTTCATAAGCTTTCCAGGTAAATATTTCCAAAATGGCATCGGCGCCGGTTATAAAAAATATTTCTGGACCAGGCTTTTTAACGCCGGCAAAGTGTCTGACAGTATCTATTGTATAAGTCGGCGCCTTCATATCTATTTCTATCCGGGAAACAAAAAAAGATGGGTTGGACATCACGGCAAGAGAAGTCATCAGGTAGCGATGTTCGGGCAAAGAAATCGACTTTTCCTCTTTATGGGGAGGAATCCCTGCGGGTACAAAAACCACATAGTCAAGATCAAATTGCTGTCTGGCCTCTTCCGCGGTAACCAGGTGGCCCATGTGAATGGGATCAAACGTTCCGCCCATCAGCCCTATGTTCAGGCTTCCAGCTTTATTGGAATGCGGATTTAAAAACAAACCTGACACCTCTTTTTCCGGTTACTCGTAATAAAAAAACTCTTCCTGGCCAATACGAACAGTATCGCCTTCCTTTATACCCATTTTTTTCATTTCTTTATCAAGCCCGCTTCGCCGGCAGTAATTCTGGAAACGAAGAAGCGCTTCTTCATTATCAAAATCGGTTTTCGCAGCCATTTTCTCAATAGCCGTGCCCCTGATCGTATAAACATCATTATCTTTTTCAATTTTTAAAGGGATCTCATCGATCTGATCCGGCCGAATCAATTCTTCCATTTCTGTTTTGTCAGGTTTTCCGGCAAGTTCAGTCACCCTGCCATATAAAAAGCGAATCAGCTCGTCTACGCCCTTACCGGTTATTGCTGAAATTGCAAAAATTGCATCTTCTTCTCCAATCATATCAGAAATATTTTCACGCAGAAGATCAAACTGTTCCTCTCCGCCGGGTACATCCAGCTTGTTGCCTACAATAACACGTGGGTAATCGCCCAGCTGTGAATTAAATATTTGAAGTTCATTCTTCAGTAAGTGATATGCTTCAGTGGGATCGGGATGGGCCCCGGGAGAAAGATCAATCAGAAATAACAGAAGAAGATTTCTTTCCACATGGCGTAAAAAACGGTGGCCTAAACCTGCACCCTCATGAGCTCCTTCGATCAAACCCGGCAAATCGGCAACTATAAAACTTTCGCCGTCACCAACCCTAACCACACCTAAATTTGGGGTAAGAGTAGTGAAGGGATAAGAAGCCACTTTAGGTTTGGCCTCTGTAATTCGGCTTAGGAGGGTAGATTTCCCGGCATTGGGGAACCCGACCAGTCCAACCTGGGCCATCAGCTTAAGCTCCAGGAAGATATTTCTTTCCACACCGGGCAAACCTTTTTCTGCCAGGCGGGGAACACGCCGCCGCGAACTGGCAAATCGGGCGTTGCCTTTTCCGCCCCTGCCTCCTCTTGCTACCAGCGCCTTCTGGTCGGATACAGTAAGATCCGCAATAACATTTTGCTTTTCATCACGGACCACAGTACCTAAAGGTACCGAAACAAGCAAATCTGCGCCTGCAGCCCCGTGCCGGTTTTTACTTCGGCCGTGGCCCCCATCGGCCGCTTTGAGCACATGCCGATAACGCAGATCAAGAAAACTATGTTTGGTAAGATCAGCCCACAGGTAAACACTTCCGCCGTCACCGCCGTCCCCTCCATCGGGACCTCCTTTAGGCACATACTTTTCCCGACGGAAAGAAACTACACCGTTGCCACCACGGCCGCCTCGTACTAAAAGCTTTAATTCATCTACGAACATAAATCCACGATCACCTGCAGCGCTGTCTGATTAAAGGATAATATATAAAACGGCCCGGGTTTAATAACCCGGGCCGCAAAGGACTTAGTTAGCAGCAGCAACATCCTCCGGATAGACGCTTACCTGCTTTTTAGCACGATTATTATATTCGAAAACAACGCGGCCGTCTGCTGTGGCAAAAAGTGTATCATCCCTGCCTTTACCTACATTAAAACCAGGGTGGAAGCGAGTTCCCCTTTGCCTGATAAGTATACTTCCTGCTTTAACCAGTTGTCCGCCGTAACGTTTAACTCCAAGCCTTTTGGCGTTACTGTCCCTTCCATTACGGGAACTGCCTACACCTTTTTTATGGGCCATTTAGGACACCTCTCTTTCATGTCTTATCATTAATATTGATTAAACTTTTAACTGCCGACGCTGGTGATCAAAACATCTGTATAGGGCTGGCGGTGGCCCTGCTTGCGGCGGTAATTTTTCTTCGGTTTAAACTTAAAAACAGTAATTTTTTTGCTTCGCCCAATTCCGACAATCTTACCCTCAACTATTAAATCTTCCAGGTACGGTTTTCCTATTTGCAATTCTTTGTCATTATTGCTAAACATTAAAACCCGATCAAACTTAATTATTTCGCCTTTTTCTGCCGGTAACTTTTCCACGCGGATAACTTTACCTTCTTCTGCACGGTACTGCTTGCCGCCTGTTTCAATTATTGCGTACATAAACAAACCCCCCGTAAGGACTCGCCGAATCAGGTAGCCCAATGCTTTGCGGGGCTTTAAGAACCGTATTCGTGCGGTTATAAGTCTATTGCAGATTTTAACACGCGTA
>PWUG01000363.1 GCA_003562605.1 Syntrophomonadaceae bacterium
ATGCCGTCATAGGATGACTCCAAAATATCTGTCAGCTCTTGATTTAACTTTCTTATCGTGTTTAATTCATTATAAATTTCATTTTTTTCATTTTGATCTTCCATTAACAACAAAGCCCCACCATCAATATGAGTACAGTTAAACATTATTTCCAAATTTCCAATTTTATCAATTACTAGAAAGGACTCTTTGCTTGAAATTACACCTTCTATTGCCTTCTGGATCCTTTTGTATTCTTTAAAGATATCAACAAAGTTTTGGCCTAATGCATCATTTTTCACTATTCCCAGTAACGTTTCTGCACTTTTATTATAGTTTTTAATAATCCCTGTTCCTGCGACATAAATAACGGCACAGGGCAGGTCATCCAGAATGTGCTTATATAAATTCATAAGCTCTTTTTGGTGGCTATTTTCATCTGACATTTCTTCTAGCCTCTCCCGTACTTATTTTGATACAAGCAACTTAAATATGCAAAGTTAAGCAGTCGCTTGAGGTAACATTCAGTCATCGGGCTAATGATATATGAATATTTCGATTAATTTGCAAAATCTCCTTCCAATTTATATAAATAATATAACCTTACATAATCCTGCGCAAGAGCGCATAGAAAGTAATCAATGATAACTTGAGTGGTTTTTCGACTAAAAACCTTGCGTATAGGGAAAACCACGACCCAATATTTCAAAATATTGATGCAATACTTCTCCGTGGGTGGCACCATTTTTTAAGGCATAAAGTGTGGTTTCAAAAATATTGTTGTTTTTATCTTTTGCGGATTCTTTTATTTTTTCAAGAACCGCTTGAGCTTTTTGCGGGTCCCTTTTTTGCTTGTATTCTTTAATTTTCTGAATATGTTTCTCCACCTCAGGCAGGTTTGGTTTTATCCAGTTGGGCTTGATTTCTTGCTCCTCAGGAACAATGTACTTATTTACTCCCACAATAACTTTTTCTTCATTATCCACTGCTTTTTGGTGCTCATATGCGGAACGTCCAATTTCATCTTGAATAAATCCTTTTTTTACGGCCTCTAGCATTCCCCCCATCTCATCAATCTTGTTAATATACTCCCAAGCTTGCTCTTCTATTTCATCAGTAAGTTTTTCAACGTAATACGATCCGCCTAAAGGGTCAATTACCTCGGCAGTGCCGGTTTCCTCTTCAATAATATTTTGAGTCATGAGCGCAATTCTTGCTGCTTCATCACTGGGGGTTTGAAACGCTTCATCATAAGAATCTGTATGAATAGACTGGGCCCCCCCCAAAACAGCAGCCAAACCATGAATGGTTACACGCGTAATATTATTTAAAAGCTGTTGGCGAGTCAGATCTGAACCTTGTGATTGCACATGAAACCGAAATAGTAACGAGCGCGAATTTTTAGCTCCAAATCGCTCTTTCATTATTTTTGCCCACATTCTTCTAGCTGCTCTAAATTTCCCTACTTCCTCAAAGAGGCTGGTTGTTACAGCAAAAAAGAAGCTGAGGCGGGGAGCAAAAGAATCGACATCCATTCCGGCTTTTATTAGCTGGTTTACATAAAAGATCCCTGTGGCCAGTGTAAAAGCTAATGCTTGAACAGGAGTAGCTCCGCTGTCTTGGAAATGCTGTCCGATAATACTTACTGGATGCCATCTGGGTGCATATTCAGTGCAGAACTTGACATGGTCAATAAAAGCTTTCAAATGACCTTCCAAAGAAAAACGGAAGTACATATTACAGCTTACATAGTGAGAAATAAAATCAGACTGATTTGTTGTCCCCATTAACCTGTCAAGAGGAATTCCACGTTTTTCTGCAAGGGCAAAATACATGGCGACAGCCGTGAAGGGTCCCGGGTCAACAAAAGCTGTACTGACTTCATCTAAGGATATTCCTTCAAATGCTTTATCCATATCTTCGATCGTGTTTACGGGTGTTCCACAGGTCCCTACAAGCTCTTTTTCTACCTGGTCTATATCATAGCCCCTGTAAAATGTATTACAGGGAATAAAGTTTATGGCACTTTGCCCTGCCGCCAGCATCTCCCTTTGCCTGCGGTTATAGTGTTCGGGTCCCTCAAAGCCAACGAGCAGTCTTTTGCTCCAGGTACGAGTACGGTACATACCGGGGTAAACTCCGCGAGTATAAGGATAATCACCAGGAAAGCCCAGTTTTTCCATGTAGTTAAAGTTGCTCAGGTCAAGGGGTGTATAGAGATGGTTGAGGGTTATTCCAGATATATTTTTGAATGTTTCTTTGCGTTCAGAATGCTGTTTTAAATACGTGTTATAATACTTAGACCATTCACTTTGTTCTTTTTGTAACTTTTCATGCAAATCCATTGATTCACTCCCCTTTTTGCTTATTGCGTCGCTCAAGTGCTGCGTTATTGATAAAGGACACGATCTTTTCCAGTTTTGTGCCCGGGTGGAAAATTCCTTTAACCCCGCATTGCTGAAGCTTGTGTACATCTTCATCGGGCACGATGCCACCTACTAATACAATAATATCTTCGGCATTGTGTTGCTTTAAGGTATCCATTAACTTGGGAACCAGTACATGGTCATAACTTAAACTACTTATTCCTATCACGTCTACATCTTCCTGTAAGGCTGTTTTGGTTATCTGTTCTATCGTTTGCCACGGGCCGGTATAGATCACTTCCATGCCGGCTTCTCTTAAGGCAGTGGCCACAACCCTTGCTCCCCGATCGTGTCCATCCAAACCAATTTTTGCCACTAACACGCGTATTCTGGAGTTCAACTTAACTTTTCCCTCCCTTTCAGCTAACATATTTTTTCCCCCGGATTTTTAACAGAAATATCATATATCGCTTCAATGATAATTTTTACAGCAGCCACAGGGCGGGGAAGCTTCATTTTTTCAAATAGAGATGCAAGTTTATCATATAGGGTTCCGCTGGTTTCCAGCTGTGCTTTCCCAACGAAGCGATAACCGGCACGTTGGTGGTGATCAACTGCCGAAATAGCCACTTTAGGGTTTTCTTGTAAATTGGAATACGTCTTCCCCCCAACCAGTTCTCCAAAAGCCAGTGTGTCATTGCCAACAATTAATACGGAACCTTTTGGTCCAATACTTGGCCATCCGTCCTGGCTAGCTGTAGCAACCTGGCACTGCCCCTTTTTAATCAATTCTTTCATTG
>PWUG01000372.1 GCA_003562605.1 Syntrophomonadaceae bacterium
ATTAAAAACGTCAAACAGCTTTTCAAAACGAAAACCACCGCATACCTTCGCAAAGAAAAGGCAGAAGAATTGATTTGCTATTACTTTAACGAATTGATGGAATACCTCTATGACGAAAGTGAAGCAGCCACAGAACAATTTGATCTTGACTATGACAAGATTAAACTGCGCGGAATCGAGCTCGGCTTTGAATTTGTGCCCCGTGCCATTGAGGTTTACACTTCGACTGAAGGCTCAGGCGAAAAAAACCTGATCGACAGGCTCGAAGATGACGGCAATGCCTTTATAAGCAGCAAGCTAAACAAAGAGCTTTCTGAAGAACTACTTGATGAATACCTTAAGACAGCTTTTGCCGAAACCCTGGAGTCAAGTCAGGCCTCCTGACTGGGACCTTCTTCTGCAAACCTTTCCTAACCGGTAAACCGGCTTCACCCGGCAGTAGCTGCAAACCACTGCCCCCTGTGAAGCCGGAGCCGGATCATTATATTTTCATACCTTGCATTACTATTATAATTCATTTAATTCGGCGTTGATTTTTCCCAGATCAATTTCTTTGCCCTGTAAAAAATATTCGACCAGCTTGGCCACAACATAGTCCGTTCCGCCCTCGATATAGAAAAGCTTTTCCTTTGGCTTTTCAGGCTTCCTGAATTCTTTCAAGGATTTTTCCATGTGCCAATCGGTAATAATCAGCGGAGTGTGATCAAAGATAGGCTCTTCCATCAACACTTCCCTATTTTCATCCTGAATCGGATACTCAGTTTCAGTCTCATTAACATCGTCCAGGTAATCGCAAAAAGCATTCCATTTGCCCTGGCCCATCAGCCAGCGGTCGACAACCTGTACTGCTGCCGCTGATGACCAGGCAATCAGCTCCGTATAATCATACTGGGGCATATACAGGTAAGCCCCTTCCTCTTCAGCCAACTGCTGCAAAGCAATGGCCAGCTGGATATCTTTGCTCGCAAGCATAATAACTTTCTTGCCCTCGGGCAATTGCTTTAAACCCCACATCTGGCAGCGCGCCAAGGCTGCCCCGGCATACTCCCGGACCATCTTCGATTCGCTTTCTACTTCCAGCAACTTTTCCAAGGAGTCGACCGATTTCCTGGAACCACAATAGAAGAGGGCATGGACCAGCGAAAGCCGCACTGCGGCACTGCAATCAAACAATGCTATATGCACTTTATCAAGCAAGTCACCCGGCAAAGGCTCTTGCAACTCCATCGTCCGATCACGAATGGTATCGGCAGCCCTTATTCGCTGGAACCTGTTGTCTGATGCCAACGGGTGGTCAGGATTATTTACCTCAAATTCATGATCACCTTCCCACATCCTTTTCTTAACCAGTTTATTTTGCTGCACGAGATCGGTGTAATCCTGCATGGAAACGAACTGTCCTGCAAAAAGGTCGCCCAGGGCACTGCCGATTGCCGCCAAGTGTTCCTGTTTTTTGCTCACATCAAACACCTCCCGGGTTGAAATCTTTCACCATCATTAATTTATCAAAAGCAAAAGACACATATGTGTCTTTTTATCTGGTAGTGGTTTATTTTGTATCAGTTGAATCTATCAAGACTCGGGCGAGAGCATTAATCCCAAACACTTATAAGCCTAAATTCAAATATTCTTTAGCTGCCCCAGGTAAGTCTCTCCCAGCTGCGGATGGATCGACTTTAAATATGAAAGATGGCCTTTTAGTGAAGCCCGGCTCATCTTTTTGCCATTCCAGTAAATCTCTTTTCCCTGCTTTAGGTTATACATTACGGCCTTCAGTTTCCGCCTTACATGCCGCGGCACGGCCACTTGATCATTTACAATTAGGCCGGTCACTTCCTGGCGGTTGCCCTTGCGGGTAATGCGCAGTTTATCTCCGGCCGGACTGAAACCTTCACTTTCTATGATCTCGGCAACCAGGGGTATAACATGGCAAATCTCATTGTTGCTACTAAAGGTAAGATCGTCTGCGTACCGGGAATAACTGGCCCCCACTTTTTCTACCAGCTTCGACAGCCGCCGGTCTAAACGGCGGCAGATTAAATTCGCGATGGCCGGGCTGGTCGGTGCTCCCTGGGGCAGGCAACCGTTATAAGTGGTTAACCTGGTAAAGAAACTGGCCTCCCAGCTGTCGTAGCCAAGTGTATGAAAAAGGCCATGAACCCGGTTGGCAGTGATTGAGGGAAAGAAATCTTTTAAGTCCATGTTGATACAGATATTTCTGCCAACATGGGGCAATGCATTGGTGGCAATGGAATGGCCTGGCCTGAATCCCTGGCAGCATGCATGAACTTCATGTTTATAGAGAATGTTTTCTAAAATCCGGCGCTGTAGAATCTTTAAGTACCTGTCCGGAGCGGCTATCTCCCGGTAACCACCACTGTGCTTCGCCACCTTAAATAAGTTGTATCCTGCATCAATATCTCTCCACCTTGAATAGGCAATCCTCAAAACATGCTCGTTTATATTAAGAGTTTCAGCAAGCGGTAATAGCCTTTCCCTTCTTATGAGCCGCTCTCTTTTTCCCGCCGCCTTTTTCCCCTCTTTAGCAGGCGGCATTGTATCAACTTCTGTTTCCTTAGCTTCTTTTGCAGCTTTTACTGCTGACAAGTAAGTAGATACTTTCTCCCGATCATATTTAAGTTTTTTTGTACCCTGAATTTCTATCAGTAGCTTTGTAACTGCGCTCGTTTTATATGGAGTTAATAGATCAACAGCATCCCCGGCAGGGATCAGCCTTTTTCGGTAAGCTTTAATAACCACAGGCACTACTTTTTTACCGGCTATTTTTTCAAGGGTTTTAGCACAGTTTTTCCTTAGCAAGCGGTCCCAGTGATTAAGCCCTTCTTCAAGTAATGGTCGGGCCAGTTCAGGCGGCAGGGCCGCTGCCTTGTCAATTGCATTGAGCCTTTTACTCTGTTCCCGGGAAAAAAGCTCTTTTCGGATTAACTCACTGCTCGTCATTTCATCTTTAGACATGATCATTACTCCTGAGCATTGATTTATGGGAATTCACCTAACATGAGATATAAATGGCAAAAGAGCCAAAACAATGATCAAGTTATCCCTATTACCATCCACACAAAGCTTTTAATAAGAGCAAATGCAGATGCGTACTGATAACACCGTTAGCAGTA
>PWUG01000421.1 GCA_003562605.1 Syntrophomonadaceae bacterium
GAACCATTACTGATCTGGCCCATCGTTATTTCGGCATTCTTAACGGCCAGAGAGGCTTTGCGGGAAGCTTTGTAGAAGAACTGCCCGATCTTTCCTGGAGCCGCTTCGGGGTAGAAATATTCTTGAGCAAATATGCCGCCTGGCAGGACCACACTACAGTTTACCCGTACTTGAAAGGATTGACCCATCATATTAAGGAGGCCAAGTATGGTGTCGTCAAAGGTTTTTATGAACGTTTGAAAATGTACCGGGAATGCCTGAAATCTTTATTTGTATGGAAAAAATTTGCAAGCAGTGAACAAGGCCCCGGAAGAAATGAACAACGCTGAAAGCTTTTTTCAACAAGTTTAGCTGCCAAAATCGATACCGGGTAATCCTTGAATTTCTAAAGATCCCCTTTTAACCCCAGCTCATCTGCCGCAGCCTGCATCCCCCGGATCGTCTCTTCAATAACTTCGGTTAAATCCATTCCCAGGAGTTCCGCACCTTCTTCGATAATTCCGCGGTCAACTCCGGCGGCAAAGCTTTTCTGCTTGAATTTCTTCTTAACTGATTTTGCAGTAAGATCCATTACGCTCCGGTTTGGCCGCATCAAGACTGTCGCCACAATTAACCCTGTGAGCTCGTCTATGGTATATAAAACCTTCTCCATTTTCTCCACAGGTTCCACATCAGTGCAAATTTTCCAACCATGGCTCAAAACAGCCCTGATGTAATCCTCAGGCCAACCTTCTTCAGTCAAAATCTCTTTAGTTTTCTGACAGTGCATATCAGGATATTTTTCGTAGTCCAGGTCATGAATCAGCCCTATAACGCGCCATTTCTCCAGGTCATCTTCGCCAAATTTTTCGGCAAAATAACCCATAACCGCTTCTACCGCCAATGCATGTTTGATCAAAGCATCGCTCTGATTGTACTTCTTCAAGAGGGCAATCGCTTCTTCCCGGCCCGGTTTATTCATTTCCATTTTTATCCCACATTTCTTAAATAAATTTTATTTAACAGGCTTCCTTTTTCTTGTGCATATTTCTTTTTTATTGTTTTCTTTTAATCTCTCAAAAATCCTTCTAAAGATAAAATGCCGGGTATAGCCATGTCGATCCCCCGGATAACTACACCGGTTTTGTATCACAGTTCCAATTGTCACCTGTTAGTTCCGCCGGAACAGCGATTAAATGATTCCGCAATAATAAAATCCTGATTAAAAGCTAAGCAAGATGAAAGAATATCTCGATGCAGGTGAAATATTTCTTGCCGGGGGTTTTTGTACATAAATAAACCAGGTTCCAACAAACCTTCCAGTTTACCTTCAGAATCCTTTTCCCCGACTATCTACGGCTGCTTCATTCGCCCCTCAAGGCAAGTTCATCAGCCTCCAATCGGTTCTGTAAGATCCTGCGCTGCGGTTACCTGATGCTTTCCGGCTCCGTTCCGGTTTCACCCTTCCCTTTGCCTTTCCGCTTCAGTCCCTTTCAGCTGCCCGATTCGCTTGGATAGTCCCGGTTTCCGATCCAGACTGGCGCCCTTTTCTTCTACCGGTTTTTCCCTTTGATCCGGACCCGGTTCACTTTTCGGAATCTCGGAACCTGGTAAAAAAATAATAGCATGGGTATATAAACTTGTCAATAGCTTTTTTAATATTTTGAAAAAAAATTTATCGAAGTATAGAAAATTTAAGCCTGTTTTTTTCCATTTTAAAAATGCCTTAATTTCCCCTTCTTATATTCTCTGGATCTATTCTACAAAGCCGAAGTGGTGGCAGGTAAAAAACAGGTTTTGTTGAACTTCTGTATATTATGGAAGCAAAAACTTTGTCAAAATCATCCTGGACTTCATTTAAGTTTTCTAAAGGATAGTGAATAGTGGAAAACATGCCTGCTGTATTAACAGAAAACCTGGGCCGCATCTATAAGATTCGAGGCCCTCGACGTAAAGATGATCCGCAGGAAGTAATTGCGCTTGATAATGTAAACATAGAAATCAGGCGCGGTGAACTTTTTGGCCTGCTCGGTCCTAATGGAGCCGGAAAAACAACCCTGATCAAGATTCTATCGACCCTGTTGTTGCCAACAAGCGGGTACGCAGTTGTTGACGGCCTTGATGTTGCCAAAGATTTTGAAGAAATACGGCGGCGGATCAGCATGGTTAGCGGCGGGGAAACCAGTGGTTACGGCTTGCTGACTGTGGAAGAAAACCTCTGGATGTTTGCCCGTTTTTACGGACTTGACACCTCTGTAGCTCTAAGGCGAATCGATGATTTTTTAGAGCTGATGGGAATAGCCGATCGTAAGAGGACAAAAATTGCCGATCTTTCAACAGGCCTGCGTCAAAAAATGAATTTCGTACGGGGTTTCATATGCGACCCAAGCGTTGTTTTTTTAGATGAGCCGACCCTGGGTCTCGATGTTACCGCGGCTCGTGATGTACGAACTTTCATTAAAAACTGGCTGCAGGAGCAAGAGGGTCGAACGATCCTTTTAACTACCCACTATATGACTGAGGCCGATCAGCTTTGTGACAGACTCTCTATTATTGACGAAGGAAAAGTGATGGCCTGTGATACCCCCCAATCACTCAAGAGACGACTGCAACGGGAAGCCTTCTTTAAACTAAAAGTAGGCCCACTGGGACCGAAACCAAGCAAAGAGGCAATGCTTGAATCTGTACCCGGTGTCCGCCAGGTCAGCATAATTGAGAAAGACAGTGAAACTGAATTAAGCCTCATCTTGGAAAAGGAAGAGATCCTCTCCGATATCCTCGCACACCTTGGCCGAAGAGGCTCCAACCTGATTAGCCTTGAAAAAAGCGAACCGACCCTGGAAGATGTTTTTATTGACCTGGTAGGACGGGGACTGGATGTGGATACATCCCAATTTACCGGAGATATGAGCCAATGAATAAAGGGTCTGCCATATATAAGGCCAGGGGTCCACACTTGTTTTGGCGGGTAGTCTGGGCCAGGGCTTACCCCCGTATTGTAGGCACCTTCCGGGAGCGCAGCTGGCTTTTTTTTGAAACTCTCCTACCTGTACTGAGCACAGCTGCCTATGTTTTTGTATACCGCGCCATTGGAGCGCCTCCCGAATATACCGGTTTTGTTGTTATCGGAGGAGCGA
>PWUG01000391.1 GCA_003562605.1 Syntrophomonadaceae bacterium
GAAAGGAGGTGCTAATATGTTACGCTGGGCACTTATCTTTTTCATTATCGCGATAATTGCTGCATTTTTTGGTTTTGTAGGTATAGCCGGAGCGGCAATTGAAATTGCCGTATTTATCTTTTACATATTTGTAATTTTATTTATAATCTCATTGGTAATAGGACTCGTTACTGGAAGACGACCGTAATATAACTTCTAAAAAGCAGCTAATTCCCCAGTCTAAGCCTTATTTTTTTTAGAGCGAAAAAACCGGTAATAATTTCCATCAGCTATAAACCTCATGTAAAATATTAAAGTTTTGATTTAAGATGGAGTTAAGTTTGGTGAATATGAACCAGGATTATTTAAAAAACGAATGAAGAATTATATAATTGCCAGGCAAGTAGCTTATTATGTTCTCGGGGTAATAGGAGTGATCTCCGGTTTTCGTTTCCTCTCCAGGCTGCTGCGCGCCAAAACGGAAAATTCATTTGTCTCGTTTATATAATCACTACCACCGATATTTCTGGCTCCCTTTGAAGGAATTTTCAGGGAGTTTATCAGGCCCGGTCTCGAAGCAGAATCCGTGTTTGAATTTCACACGTTGATCGCGATGCTGGTATATGCAGTGATTTTCTGGGGAATTGCCTCTCTGATCAACCTGAAAGTCGAACGGGAGAGAATTGAAATCTGCAAGTAATTCTAAGATACTGCCCCCTGACCGATAACAATTTTTTGATCTATTAATCCGGGGGGCAGTATCACATTAATCTTTAAGGTTTCTGTTTTTCACCACTTCCAAATAGTCTTATATACTTCCCGCTAAAATAGATAAAGTTGACCGTTAATACCAGAACTATAACTCCTAGTATAATCCAACTTCCGTAATAATTTCCTCTTATATCGGCAACCAGGCCGAAAAGCGGCGGGGCGATAACAGTGCTGGTACGTGGAAAAATTAAAGCCAGGCCGGTTACCATCCCGACATGTTTGGCAGTTACCAGTTCACTTACGGCTGTAAAGTAAATAGCTATTATCCCCAGGATGCAAAACCCGAGCAGGAAAGATAAGGTAAGAATCGTATAGGGAGGTAGCGCATACCGGCTTACTATAAAAGCAAAAAACAGGGTCAAAACGAAAATGAGTATTCCGAGGAGGGCAAGCCCTTTTCTTCTATCACCGTGAAATACTTTTTCGTTAAACAGCCCCCAGAAAGGCTGACCTAGTATACCTCCAACATGAAACGTGCCTAGTCCCAGGCCGGCAAAAGCAGCGCTGAAATCCAGATCCTGGGTCAGAAAAAGAGGGTAATGCCCGGTTATCGATGAAATGCTGATCCCAAAAACGATGCCCATGGAAAATATACTCAGGAGATAACGGTTCCCCAGTAAATATGACAGATCTTCTTTAAAAGTTTTAAGTTCGCCTTCCAGGGAGCTCTTCTTCTCGATTTCTGAAGAATCCAGTGGATGATAATATCTGAAGATAAAGAGAGCAACTGCGACTGCAAAAACACTGCTGATAAGCAGGGCTGTTCGCCAGCCGATCATTTCTCCGAAATATGGAAGCGTAACCGCTCCCAAAATACCACCGATACCTCCGCCGCCGTGAACAATACCCATGTAAAAACTTCTTTTTGAAGGATCGGCCAGCTCAACGACCCCCCTGTTAACAGACGGTGTAACAATACTAAAAGCGATTCCGGTAAAGAAAGCAAGAACCAGAAGGATCCCGTATAGTGGAGCGATTGAATGAAAAGCCATCATCAACCCGATCACACCAACACTAAGAATTAATCCCTTTTTCGTTCCCAGGTAATCGGTAATCCTTCCACTGAAAACAGCAATCAGGACCGCGCTTAAAAAATAAAAACTGGTGTACAGGCCCACCTGTGCCCTGCTGATCAAAAATTCTTCCTGGACCAGAGGCAAAAGGGCAACAAAGCCCTGAATATTGGCAAATACAGCGATATAAGCGACGGAGAATATAGTCAGCATAAACCACGGCTTTTGATGCCAGGTAGTTTTTTTTCCGGTAGCAGTATTGCGATCGGGCATATTGCATTTCCTCCAGGGCCAATAATTAGCAGATGATTGAGAAGGGGGCTGAAGAGGTTCTTCCGTGTCAGTTTCACAACTTACAATCAACAGCACAGCTTACGTATTTCCATTCAAACCAAAACCAATCCTATCAATTTTTTCAATTTGCCTAATCGATAAAGGTTTATCCTTTATCAAATACCAGGCAGCAATCATAAGTTAGTTTCCGATTATATTATACCCATAATTTCAGCGCATCCACTAGATAACCTACTGCCATTTTCCTTTGAACATTCTTTATAGCAGGATATCCTTGCGCTGCTAAGACTATTTTGCCTGGTAAACCTTTTTGGTATCGGTGATCGCCAGATCTGATGAAATCCTTACATAATTTTCGATATCTTCAAGGTGATCATATACCAATTTTTCATTAACACCGGCGGGTACGTAAACTACAAAAAGTGCCCGGTTAGTACCGGGATTTATTTTTGTTCTTGAGTCAGGTCCCTTTATAATGCTCGATATGACTCCTGCAGCATCGGTAATCAGCATATCATCCTTTACTGCCATGATATCTTTACCGCTGATCCCAGAGTATTCTTCACTGCCGTTTGAAATTTTGCCCTCAAGAGGCAGCTGGATCTTCTCCAGGTCGTGGCCGGCAGTTAAAAGCATATTTTTCAGCTCGGCCATGAACATCGCTTCCACCAGGGAAGACACTGTTGGGATAGGTTTCCCTCCGGCTACCGATTCCAGTTGATGCAGGACATGATAGTTATTGCCAAATTTTTTGTAATAGGTGTCGTAAACATCTATCGGGTGTATGGATTTTATTTTTTTGCGTGAAAACTCTTTATACCTGATTCTTAACTCTGCCTCAATTTCTCTTTTATGCCGGTTCAACTCTTCACTTGATCTTTGATTTGTAACATTCGACATAGCCAGCATACCGACTGAAGCACCGGGGTACTCCCCGGCCCATTCGTTAACTTTTATAATCATGCTTACCCCCCTCTTGTCCGGGTAATACTTGGATCATTCAAGAGCCAACTTTAATATTTTTGACATGCAGTGAAGCTTCCTCATCTTTTTCC
>PWUG01000237.1 GCA_003562605.1 Syntrophomonadaceae bacterium
ATTTTATATCTTCCTTGTTAATAATCTGCTTTTATAAAGCGATAACATTTCTCACTGTTTCTGCTTATTGATCAAGAGCCCATTCCGCAGCTTTTCGGGCATGGATTGCGGCCGTGTCATCCCGCCAATCAATCCAATGGTTTTCATATTCTCACCTGGCCGTTATAATAATTCATAAAACATATCCGATATCTTTTATTCTCCAAAACAAGAATCAGTCCTCTAATATTTCCTTGCAAAAAAAATGAAAAGGAATATATATTTAATTGTCGAAATGTTATTACATTACAAGTCAAGGGGGTAGTAACCGATATGGAAAAAATTCTGGTGGCTGTTGATAATTCTGATCATTCCCAAAAGGTTTTGGCGGAGGCCGCAAAATTTGCTACAGCTCTGGATGCGGAAGTAGAACTCCTTACCGTTTGTTTGGATTTTCCCAGCAAGACTCCTCAACTTGCCCTTACCGATCTGGGAGCAATTAGCACATTTAGTATAGAAAGCATTAATGAAAACCTTGAAAAAGAGGCTGAGAAGTTCAGGGAAAAAGGTATTGAAGTGAAGACTATAGTAGAAAAGGGCCATCCTGCGCATGTTATTTGCGACTATGTTAAGAAAGGTGATTACTCCTACGTTGTAATTGGCAACCGGGGGCTGGGGGGGCTTTCAGAATTTATGCTTGGCAGCATTAGCAACCGGGTCGCCAACTGTGCCGAAACAGCAATAATTATTATTAAGTAAGGAACTGATTCTTATTCGCTCTCTAAATATAGCTCATCGCGGGGCTTCTTCACTCGCCCCGGAAAATACTTTTGCTGCATTCGATAAGGCTGTCGAAATCGGGGCTGACGGTATAGAGTTCGATGTGCAGCTCAGTAAAGATAATGTGCCGGTAATTATTCACGATCAGAAGCTCGAGCGGACCACCACAGGCCGGGGCAGGGTTAAAGATTATACCCTGGCTGAACTTAAAAAATATGATGCCGGTTCATGGTTTGAACCGAAATTTAAAAGTCAGAATATCCCTGCTCTTGAAGATTTACTTAAGCGCTATAAAGAAAGCGGGCTGCTTTTTAATATTGAGCTTAAAAATGAAGCCATCGGTTACCCGGGAATTGAAGAATCGGTCTTGCAGTGTATCAGCATTTTCAAGCTTGAGGATAGAGTAATTATATCGTCATTTAACCATGAAAGCCTGGCACTATGCCGCAAGCTTAATCCAAATGTCCGCACAGGTATGCTCTATCTTGAAAATATTAAGGAACCATGGCATATTGCCAGGTCACTGGGGTGCTACTCGGTGCACCCTCTTTTCTATTACCTGCAGTTTGATGAAATAATGGCCGGTTTTAAAGAACATAACCTGCCTCTTTACCCCTGGACAGTTAACGATCCCGAACAAATGAAGGCTTTTGCCGCTGCCGGTATTGAAGGGATCATTACCGACTACCCGCAGGAACTAAAAAAAATCCTCAACACCACCTGAAGCAGCAACTCCGTCCCCGCGCTTCACTTATCTTTTGGGGTCGATCAGGTTGACCTCGGCCTCTTTAAGCTTGCTCCGGCGGGCAATTTCTTCGGGATCTGCACCGAGCCGGCGCCGTCCGGCGCGCAGCAGCAGGAAGCCCAACGCGTAAACAACTGCGCCAAAGATAAACATTCCCTGGTTGCCTAACAGGTCCATTCCGAGGCCGAGAATACTTGGCCCGATCATCTGGCCGGTCATCGTAAACACGTAGTAGAGCCCGATGTAAAATCCGATTCGGTCGCGGCCTCCAAGGTCGGCGATCAGCGGCATCGCCTGCACGTTTACCAGGGCCCAGGCAAAACCGGCCACCACAAAGATACCGCCGATTATTACAGGATCGCGCACGGGAACTGCAATCAGGAAAAGCACCGGCACTATAGCCAGGCCTATCAACATGGCAGGAATCTTACCGATACGGGTGCCAATCACCCCGGCAAGCAGGGCGAAAATGAGAAATGATCCGGCAAATGTGGTCAGGATGAACGCAGCCCGGCCTTCGGTCAGCCCCAGAGTCTCCACCCCGTAGATCGGGAACATTGCATCTAAACCGGCGAAGCCGATGAAATAGGTCAGCATCGCTGCCAGGATCAGGAATTGACCAAAGTTGGCGGGTTTAAGCAGCACCCGGATACCGTCGACCGCTTCCCTGATCGGGTTCCTGGAGGCTACAGGGCTGTTATCTACGTATGGCGGTTGACGGTCGACCTTGAGCCATACGATCAATAGGGTAAATAGCAGCACGGCTGCCCCGATGCCGAAGGTCAGGCGGGGGTCAATATCGTAGAGCAGGGACAGCCCGCCGAAAGCGATCAGCGTGCCGAGTCCGCCCATCAGGTTGATGATACCGTTTGCTGTCGAACGCCTCTCCGGAGGGGTGTGGTCGGGCATCATCGAGATAACCGGACCGCGGTAAGAGTGCATGGCCGCGGTAAAAACCACCTCGGTCAGGATCAGGGTCCAGAGCATCACCGTGGCAAAGGGGATGGCAAAAAAGGTCAGGGCCGCCACCGGTACCGCGACCAGCACAAACGGCAACCGTCGGCCCAGCGGTGAGTTAACCCGGTCGGACCAGGCTCCGATCACCGGAATCAGCAAAAGCCCTATCAGGTTGTCAGTACCCATCAGCAGGCCGATGATGAACCGTGAGTCGAAAAACTCGCGATACATAAGCGGCAGGAAAGCGTTGTAGGTTGTAAACGCCAGCTGTACACCAAGGAAACCGAACCCAATCCACCAGATTTTTGCATACGAGAATCTTTTTTCATCCTCTGCCGCATAGTTCTCTACTCGCGTCGTCTCATCACTAACCTTCTTGTCTGCCATCAATATTCACCTCTTATTGTTTTATTGGACCTCATTATAATTAAAAGCTGTATTGCGGCAGGAGATACTGCTGCCGTGCTGCTTTGAAGTCGCGAATTGCCGGTGCGAAACGCTCCTCAATCTCCTGCGGGCTCAGCCCTTCCTCCAGGTACCGGCCCATTTTATCGGTACCCATGATCTTATCAAACATAACAATCGTATCGTTGCTTTTGGGAACCTTGAAATCGCCTAAGGAAAAAGCATAGGTTAGGGCATAAATGCCTG
>PWUG01000403.1 GCA_003562605.1 Syntrophomonadaceae bacterium
CTGGCTATCATCGCTGTAAAAGCCCGGGCTGTGCCGGAAGTGCTGGAAGCTTGTCGGCAGAAAGGGGCGGTTGGTGCAGAAATTCTTTCTGCGGGTTTCAAGGAATTGGGCACAGCTGAAGGCAGTGACCTGGAGAAAGAAATTGTCAACATCGCTTCCAGGGGCATCCGCGTTATCGGTCCCAACTGCTTTGGTATTTACTGTCCGAAAAGCGGCTTGACCGTTCTCCCTGGACCTGATTTTTCCCGTGAAAGCGGCCCGGTAGCCTTTCTGTCCCAAAGCGGAGGAATGGCAGTAGATTTTGTTTATGCCGGTCAATCCACTGGTCTTAAGTTCAGTAAGGTGATTAGTTTTGGTAACGGGTGCGACTTGAGGGAAACGGAGCTGCTGCAGTATTTAGAAACCGATCCTGAGACGCGCATTATCACCATGTACACCGAAGGCATTGATGATGGGGAAGCCTTTTTTTCCACCTTGAAAAAAGTGGCAGGCAAAAAACCGGTGATTATTTTTAAGGGAGGTTTGTCGGATGCCGGCGCGAGGGCTGTCCTTAGCCATACGGCATCAATGGGCGGGAACCGGGAGATCTGGCAATCAATTCTCAAGCAGGCTCGGGCAATACAGGTGATGGATATGCCAGAGATGGCCCAGGCTAGCCTGGCTTTTTCAATGCTGCCGAAAAGAACTTTCAAAAAAATCAGTGTTCTGGGGGGTGGGGGGGCGCTGGGGGTGGCGGCGGCAGATGCGGCTGAAATATTTGACATTCAGATGCCATCTTTTGACCGGGAGCTAACCGGGCGCATTGAGAACATTCTGCCCAGACCTGGATCCAGCGGAGGCAATCCAATTGATGTTGCCAATCCATACGTATCGCCTAAACTGCTACAGGAAGTCCTGCGCATGGTTGCGCAGAATGATTGCATTGAGCTGCAGATCCTGATCTCCTTATTGCATCATTTCATGAACATCTCCAAAGTATCTGGAAAAACAATAAGAGAAGTAACTCCCTATCGAGAGTTAGCCTCTGATATCCAACAGGTCATTCAAGAAACCGGCAAGCCCGTTGCTGTGGTTCTTTTCAACCCCAAAAGGGGGTTGGAGCACATGGATGTGGTTGAAATGATAGCTGATGCACGTAGAGTATTCTTGGATCACGGGATACCCGTTTTTGATGATCTGCGCGAGTGTTTGCGGGCTATTTCTCATGTCAATACGTACTATGGGGGAAAGTATCATGAATAAGGACTCGGCTCAACAAATTATCAGCAAGGCTCTACAGGAAGAGCGCAATACTTTGTCTGAATATGAATCCAAGCAGGTACTTGCAGCTTACCAGATTCCCGTAACAAGGGAAGCCCTTGTAAAAAAACGCAGCGAACTCGCTGTCGCCGCTCGAAGCATCGGCTATCCACTTGTAATGAAGGGGGTTTCTACCGAGATTGTCCATAAAACAGAAAAAAACCTGGTGCACCTAGACATCCGTAGTGAAGATGAAGCCTTCCAGGTTTTTGATGAACTCACCTCTGCCATGAAAGGTCCAGATGGCAGCGTTCTTTTACAGGAGAAGGTGTTGGGGAAAAGGGAATTGGTTGTTGGCTTGATTCGTGATCCCCAATTTGGACCCTGTGTCATGTTTGGCCTGGGTGGTATTTTTACAGAATTTCTAGAGGACGTTACTTTTCGTAAGGCTCCACTTGATCAGCACGACGCTTTTGAGATGATGCAGGAGATTCGGGGGAACAAAATACTGGAAGCGATAAGAGGTATGGAAGCGGCGGACATCGATGCTCTTGCGCGAATTTTAATGAACGTGGGCACCATGGGCCTTGAATTGCATGCGATTAGCGAAATCGACATCAACCCTGTAATCCTGGCAGGCTCAAAACCCGTGGCCGTGGATGCGCTGGTTATTTTGTACAGGGCGTAGAAATAGGGCCGGTAATTGAAATATGATGGATTATATAGAAATGCATCAGCATCCTTCCTGAAAGAAAGCTTAAGTTTACCGGTGAATAAGTAAAATTGCCCGTATGAGGGTCAATATAGATATTTAGTAGATACTTTCCAACCAAATAAACATTATTCGACTTTTCTTTTGGCATAACATTAATAAAATTGCATAAATACAATAAAGTAATGCAATAAATCAACATTAGATTGAATGGAACCATTTGCTTCCATCAATCAAGAGACGTAATTAGTGGTTCAGATGTTGTTTCATAGACGCTAGAGTTTATTGGCACCGTTTTTGCATTAAAGATAGATGAAATAAGCGCGCGTTTTTTTAATAATCGAACCATAAATAAACCAATAGTGTCTTTTTGCAAAAAATACCTAAAAAAGGATGGGTTCGCATGGTTGGAATAACGTCATATGGTGTTTATATCCCACGCTACAGGTTGAATCGAAAAACAATTTTTTCACAGATGAGCTGGTTTAACAGCGCCACGGCTGGCCTGGCCAGGGGAGAAAAAGCCGTTGCCAATAACGATGAAGACAGTATTACCATGAGTGTGGAAGCGTCTTTAAACTGCCTTGAAGGATTTCAGCGAGAAGACGTTGACGGGATATACCTGGCTTCCATATCTATGCCTTACGCCAACAGGCAAAATGCTTCTATTGTATCAACGGCGTTGGACTGCAAAGAGGCCATAAGGAGCATTGACTTCAGTGCCTCTATGAAGTCCGGCACTTCTGCTTTAATCACGGCAGCTGAAGCAGTAAAGTCTAATGGGGAAAAGAACATCCTGGTATCTGCTGCAGATTGCAGGAAGGCAAAACTTGGCGGGAACCAGGAGATGATTCTGGGTGATGGAGCCGCCTCGTTTTTGATGGGGGCAGAAAATGTAATCGCCAGGCTCTTAGATTCATATTCCGTTTCTTATGACTTTGTGGACCTTCGCAGAAGCACTGCTGAGCAGTTTGATCAAAGTTGGGAAGACAGGTGGATCCGGGAAGAAGGTTATTTAAAGATAATACCTGAAGCAATATCTGGCATCCTGAAAGCGAACAACTGGAAGATCGGTGATTTTTCCAAGGTCATTATACCCGTTTATGCAAGTAACATCGTTGATGGGATAGCGAGAAAAATTGGTGCCGATAAAAGCCAACTTCAGGCAAACTTGTTAGATGTAATGGGCGATACCGGAACATCTTATCCCTTTATACTGTTGGCAGCCGCACTCGAGGAAGCGAATCCCGGTGATAAAATACTGCTGGCAAGTTTCGGAGGCGGAAGCGATGTCCTCTGCTTTGAGGTAACGGATGCCATAAAGCAGTATCAAATTCGAAAAGGGGTAGCGTATTACCTGGAGAAAAAGGAAGAGCTAACCAGTTACATGAAATATCTTGTGTTTAAGAACATGGTTCCCGTTGAGGTTGGTATACGTGGTGCAGTAGTGGCAAATACTTCTCTCTCCCTTGTCTGGAGAGATAGAAGAGAAATATACGGCCTCTGCGGCTCCAAGTGTAGGGTTTGTGGAACGCCGCAGTATCCTTACCAGGAGGTTTGTGTGAACCCGGATTGTGGGGCTATCGAGCAGATGGACTACTACAGGTTTTCTGATAAAAAAGGAAAAATTGTAAGTTATACCGGAGATTACCTGGCTTTTAGCTTCAATCCTCCGGCTGTATACGGATTTATCGATTTTGATGGTGGAGGAAGATTTTTCTTTGACTATACAGATTGCAAGCTGGAAGATATTAAAGTGGGTATGCCCGTAGAAATGAGCTTCCGGAGGAAGTATTCGGATGCAGAACGTGCTATTGAAGGGTATGGTTGGAAAGCAGTGCCGGTGAAGGAATAAGTAAAAGGAGAGATACAAAAATGGCTACAGGAATTAAAGATAAAGTTGCAATCATTGGCATGGGATGTACAAAGTTTGGTGAACGATGGGAGACAAGCTACCAGGACCTTATCGTTGAAGCCTTTCAAGAAGCACTAGAGGATGCCGGGATAGAAAAGAAAGACATTCAGCAAGCTTACTTGGGCACGGTATTTGATGAAGTATTTTCCGGAAAGAGTTCACTGCCCTTATCAGAAACTCTAAAGCTACCTTTTATTCCAGTTACCCGGGTAGAAAATTATTGTGCAACAGGTTCAGAAGCTCTGAGGTGGGCTGTTTACGCCGTCGCTTCAGGGGCATGTGACATAGCTTTAGCTTTAGGTGTAGAAAAGCTAAAAGATGTTGGTTTTCCGGGACTGCCTGATTTTTCATTCCTGCTGGGAACAAAAAACAGGGTGCTCCAGCCTAATGTTACAGCACCCGGTATGTTCGCTCAGCTTGCGGCTAGCTATTTTGCCAAATATAATATTGACCCTGAAAGGGGTAAAAGGGCGCTAGGCATGATCTCAGCCAAGAGCCATTATAATGCTTCCTTAAATCCAAAGGCACATCTTCGGAAAGAAATTGATGTTGATACAGCTTGTGCTTCTCCCATGGTTGCCTGGCCGCTAGGGCTGTATGATTGTTGTGGTGTTAGCGATGGTGCAGCCTGCGCTATTGTGTGCAGGGCTGACTTGGCCAAAAATTTTCGCAGTGATCCAGTTTACATTAAATCCTGCCAGGTTTCCACAACTTCCGGGGAGGAAAAAGGGTTTACACAATACGATTCCACTAACATTGAGCCTGCTTATCGCGCAGCCATTGCGGCCTATAAAGAAGCCGGCATCACAAAACCTAGGGAAGAAATCAGCATGTTCGAAGTTCATGACTGTTTTTCCATTACCGAACTTGTAACCTATGAAGATTTAATGATCTCCCCGCGAGGCAAGGCGATTGATGACATTGAGAATGGTTTTTATGAGCTTGATGGGAAAATCCCCTGCCAGCCTAGTGGGGGCCTGAAATGTTTTGGACACCCTATCGGTGCTTCTGGTTTAAGGATGGCCTACGAGATGTACAAGCAGCTTCAAGGAAATGCACAACTGCCTGAAAGGCAGATCGATAATCCACGCATTGGATTGACGCATAATGTTGGAGGGTTTCCTGCCTATTGTGTTTGTTCCATATCAATATTTGGCAGTGAGATCGGATAAGGATGGATTTGGTGTTTTGATTTATTAAAATTATTCGAGGTGATAATATGACAGATCATCGCAAAGCAGCGCCTGAGCGGGTGGAAAAATTTCTGGCAGATAACCGTGAAAAGCTACTGGGTAAACTTATAATTCCTAATGTTTTGCGCAGCACCTTAAAAAAACACCCCGGCAACATTGCCTTGATTGAAGGCGAAACAGGAAAAAGCTGGACTTACCAACAATTTGATCTGGATTCCAACCGGGTGGGAAATGCATTAAAGAAGCTGGGAATTAAAAGAGGTGACAAGGTCGCACAGCTTCATCCTAATCATCCCTGGTTCAGCATCGAATATATGGGCATTCAGAAAATCGGTGCTACTAATGTCCCATTAAATCCCCGATATGCAGGAAAGGAACTGGAATACGTGCTTAACCATTCTGATTCGGTGGCACTTTTCACAGATGAGACTTTTATTCCCCTTATTAACGAAATTCGTCCCAATGTTCCAGGCATTAAACATATTATTATCGTTTCGGAAAACCGGGATGCCCACCATGAAGGCTTTTTAACCTATAATGAGCTTCTGGAAAGCGGCTCTCCAGAAGCCATAAATGAAGAGGTTGACGAAGAGGCTATTTCGTCCTTGTTGTATACTTCAGGAACAACAGGTGTCCCCAAAGGTGTTATGCTCAGTCACCTGAATTGTCTCTCCCAAGCCATCATGACTTCCGAAGTATTTGGCTATAAATCATCCGACATTTTTCTTGATATGCTGCCCAATTTTCACTGTCAATATCAATGCTTTATCATTCCCGGATTTATGAGTGGCATTACATTAATTCAGCTAAGGGTTTTCGATCCCGCTAAATGCATGGAAGTAATCGCTCAAAACAAAGCCACGATAACATTATTTGTGCCAGCCATGCATAACGCCTACCTGGGGATTCCCGGTTTCAAAGAAAAGTATATTGACGGTAAGATCAATACGCTGAGGCTCCATCTTTATGGGGGATCAATCATGCCCTACCCTACGATCCAGAAGCTGAGGAAATGGTGGCCGGGTGTTAAGCTTCAAAATATTTTTGGTATGACAGAAACTTGTGCATCTATAACTAGCCTGGCAGACGAGTATGCACTGGAAAAAATTGCCTCGGTGGGGCCTAGCCTATCACATATTGATGTCAAGATCGTTGATGATGAAGGGAATGAGCTACCGCAAGGGGAAGCAGGGGAGATCCTGGCCCGGGGTCCAACAATAATGAAGGGGTACTATAAATTTCCCGAAGCAACGGAAGAGGCTTTGAAGGGGGGATGGTATCACACCGGGGATGTGGGGAAAATGGATGAAGATGGGTTTTTATATATTGTTGACAGGAAGAAGGACATGATCGTCAGAGGAGGAGAGAATGTATACCCGGCAGAAGTTGAAAAAGCTATCCTTGAGCACCCGGCTGTTGCAGAAACGGCGGTGATCGGTGTTCCTGATCCACGCTTGCAGGAGAAGGTAAAGGCTTTTATTGCCATCAAGCAAGGGGAGCAAGCGACTGAAGAAGAGTTGGTTGAACACTGCATGAAATATATTGCAAAGTATAAGATTCCTCAAGTATGGGAATTTATTGATGCCCTTCCCAGAAATGCAATGGGGAAAGTGGTTAAGGGTGAGCTAAGAGCCGAAAAATTAACGGATATACACAACACAGAATAATCTTCCGGAAAGAAGGACTTTTTAGGAGGGACATGATGAGTCTTAAACTGGATGTTGTTGGGAAAAGGTCGGAACCCGTAATTAAGAAGTATAGCTGGAAGGACTGTGCGCTATATGCGCTTGGAATTGGTGCGACAGATAAAGATCTCGAGTTTATCTATGAAGGTACTACAGGTGGCATGAAAGTGTATCCTTCTTTCGGAGTTATAGCGATAATGGAACCTGTTTTTAATTTTTTCCAAGAAGCTGCGATTAACCTGTCCGGTGTATTGCATGCAGGACATAAAATTAGCCTTCACCAAGAGATTGCTTCGAAGGGAGCGTTTTCTACAACAACGCTTTGCAGGTCCATTTACGACAAGGGTAAAGCTGCACTAGTAAACGTTGAATTTGAATCCCGGAATGAAAACGACCAGTTGCTGTTTACCAATGAAATGAGCCTTTTTTGCACTGGACAGGGGAGTTTTGGTGGTGAGCCGGGCCCCAAGCCGGAAAAGATCGTTCCCCCTGAAGGAAAAGAACCGGTTTTTACCGTGTCGTACTCGATCCCAGAGTGGCAAGCGGCCATTTATCGGTTAAGCGGCGACTACAACCCGCTGCATATCGATCCGGTAGCTGCAAAAAAAGCGGGATTTGCGAAGCCTATTTTGCACGGTTTGTGCTCATACGGATATATGTGCAGGGCTGCACTGGAAGAGCTTTGTGGAAAGGATGTAACGAAATTCAAGGAGTTTAATGTACGGTTCTCGAGTGTTGTTTTCCCCGGAGATACGCTTACAGTTAAGGGCTGGAGCACAGCGGATAAAAACCTGTTTATCCTTGTGGCGGAAACAGAAAACGGGGTTGTCCTGGACCAGAGCTATGTGAAAATAGATGCCTGAACATCCATACATCTTTGCTAAAAACGACGTATACCGGGCGAAATTTATTTATTAAGGAGATGTCATTCATGAATTTAAATGGAAAAATTGCTCTAATTACAGGGTCAGGAAGGGGAATCGGAAAGGCAATTGCCATCGTCTTGGCCAAGCATGGGGCCGATATTGTTATTTCCGATATTGACAAGGAAAGTGCCGTGAATACCTCCCAGGAGATTGAATCCCTTGGTAGGAAATCGATTGCTGTTGAAGGCGATGTATCCCATAAATCAGATGTAGACAAGCTTGTGGCTGAAGCTGTGAATAAAATGGGGAAGGTGGATATCCTGGTCAATAATGCCGGGATTATTCGGGATTCACTGATTGACAAAATGGAAGAAGTAGCCTGGGATGCTGTGCTCAATGTCAATCTGAAGTCAGCTTTCTTGGCAACACAAGCATTAATACCGGTTTTTAGAGAGAATAAATATGGAAGGGTTGTTAACATATCTTCCAAAGCAGGTTGGGTGGGTAACGTCGGCCAGGCCAACTATACGGCATCAAAAGCCGGCATGTTGGGCCTCACATTAACAACAGCCCGGGAATTTGGTAGGTTTGTTGTGCGCGAGCAGTGCGATCTGACTTGTAATGCCATTATGCCCGGTGTAATCGATACCCCGATGACTCAAAGTGTCCCGGAAAAGGCCATGCAGTACCTGCTGTCCAATATCCCTCTGAACAGGCCCGGTCAGCCTGAAGATGTAGGGAATGCAGTTTTGTTCCTTTGCTCAGAATATGCAGGTTATATTAATGGGGCTCTCCTGCCCGTTGATGGCGGGTTCTTAATGTCTCTGTAAAAAATTTTTACAAACAATGTATAGACGATTTTTAAAGTTTTATCTGTTGGTATAATTCTTGTTAAAGTAACAATTTAGTTGTTCAGGCCTAACAAATCGGCACTAACTTTGTTTAGAAAAACTTCAGATAGATACCTGATAGATACCTGAAGTTAAGAAAGGTGGGGTTAAAGTGACTTAATAATGTTAGATTAATATACTGCACATCTTAAGAAAAACTTGGGGAAAAAGGAGGAATACTAAAAATGGCACTCAAGAGAGAAGAAGGTGGAGTACAACCGCATATTAAATGGTGGAGGTTTCAAACAAGATTGCCGGGGATCCATGTAGGCATGGGATCTCCATCAGATGTTATTCAGGGAGCCATCCTTGCCACTGCTACGGCTGGAGCGGTAGCTCCCCTGATGATGAATTATTTTCAAATATCTTTTGAAGTGGCCTGGTCGGTCATGTTTTTTCAAATCTTCTGGGTCTGGGCGCACACCTTTCTTTTTGGTGAGCCCGTCGCTCCCGGCTGGATTACCCCTTTGCTACCTCTTACCCTGATCTATCTCGGCGGGTTTACCCCTGGAGTAGAGGCCGTGCAGGCGATGACCGCACTCATGCTCACCATTTCTGCAGTGTTTTTGTTCTTCGGTATCACCAAGCTCGGCGGAAAGTTCTTCGAGTGGATTCCTGTGGAATTGAGGGCTGGGATCATCTTGGGGTCGGCCATCGCGGCGTTCACGTCAGAATTTAATCGGTTCGAGACCATGCCCTACACTCTTGGCTTTGTCTGGGCTGTGGTGTTTTTGCTCATGTTCTCACTCTGGTTTCAAAAGGCAAAAGTGAAGAACAATTTGCTTAAGTTTTTGGCATCTATGACCTTTATTCTGGGTTTCCTGGTGGCGGCCATAGTAGGTCCGTTGGCAGGGGAACTATCATTTAATCTCCAGTGGGGCTTGACCCTCCCAATGTTCGGCGAATATCTCGCTGCGATTTCACCTTTCAGCGTGGGCTGGCCTACCTGGAACATGTATGTAGCGGCATTTCCCGTGGCCGTCATGGGTTATATCGTCGTCTTTGGGGACATGATTGTGGCCAACACCCTGCTTCATGACGCCGATGCTTCCCGGAAAGACGAAAAGATTATCATCGATCCCATCAGAACGCACTTTGCCCTGTTTTTCCGCAACATCGGGCACCTGTTGACCGGCGGTCCTTTCATTCCACTTCATGGCCCCATCTGGACGGGAGGAACGGTCTACCTTATTGAGAAATACAAAAACGATGGAAGAAAATATATGGATTCAATCTTTACCGGCACGATAAACTTCTACTGGCTTTGCTTCGGGCTATTTTTATTAACACCTGTTGTAACGTTTATGATGCCCCTCTTACCGGTTGCCCTCTCCATCACATTACTTCTTACCGGGTTCGCCCTCGCCTACATTGGCATGCGCATGGTTGATACTCCCACCGGGCGGGGTTACGCTTTGTTTGTCGGCCTTGCCACGGCGACTTTTGGTCCCTTGTACGGTATTATCGTGGGAGTAGTGTTGTTCTTCCTGCTGCTAGTACAGAGGAGACCGATGATTGCCATTCCTTATACTGAAGATGTAACTAAAGCAGACGTGCCTGATTCAGAGGAATAATAATATTAAAAATCTGGCGGGGAAAACACTTTCTCCGCCAGATTTTTATTGATGATGGAGGTGAGCTGGTGAACCTGTTGAAAAAGTTGTATGACAATTCTTCAAAAACTCCTGCCCAACAGGCTATGGTTTTTGGAGAGGAAATTTATACGTACGGTGACCTTTTCCGTTTAGCGGAATGTCTTGCCGCCGGCCTGGTGAAAATGGGAGTAAAAGAAGGAGCGCGCGTTCTTCTTGTTTTGCCCAACTGTCCTGAATTTATTATTTCCTATTATGGCATTATGGCTTCTGGTGCGATTATTGTTCCGGTTAATCCGATTTACACGGCCCAGGAGCTGGGGATTCTCCTGTCCGATTCGGATCCGGTTGTCGTCATTACCAGCCCGGCGGTGGCGCCGACAGTCCAAAAGGCCCTGCAGGAAAGAAAAATGGCGGAAAGGCCCCTGGTTATCATTGACAGCCAGGAAAAATCCGCAGGCGTGGTTCCTTTTGATGAGCTTTTAAAGACAGACCCCCTGGCGGATCTAAATTTGGAACAGGACAGCGATAAAGTGGCCGAGTTTCTTTATACCTCTGGAACGACCGGAGAGCCGAAGGGCGCCATGCTAACCCACAGTAACCTTTATTCCAATACAGAAACGTTTGTTGCGGAAACGGAAATGACAGCGGATGATCGTGCTTTACTGGTCGCGCCGGCATACCATGCAGCGGCCCAGACCTGCTTGATGAATAATGCCCTTTTTGCCGGGGGAACGGTTGTCATACATGAAGGCTGGAAGGGTGCCGAGCCCGTTCTCAAATCTTTTCAGGAGGACAGGATCACCTTTTTTTTCGGTCCCCCGACCATGTATACCTTTATTGTTAACTATCCTGAACTGGACAAATACGACTGTTCATCACTGCGTCTTGCTTTTACAGGAGCCGCTTCGCTGCCGGCGGAAATATTTAAGAAATTCAGGGATATTTTTGGCTTTGAAATTATGGAAGGCTATGGTCTTTCCGAAACAACTCCTGTGGTAACGACCAACCCCTATAAAGGATTGAAAAAAATCGGTTCTATCGGCAGGGCCATACCGGGAGTAGAGGTAAAGATATTCGATACTGATGACCAGGAAGTGCCCCGCGGGGAAGTTGGTGAAATCGTGGTCAAGGGCCCGAATGTTATGAAAGGTTATTATCAGAAACCTGGCGAAACGGCTGAGGCATTGCGCGGCGGCTGGTTCCACACAGGAGACCTGGCCTATATGGATGAAGGTGGATACGTTTTTATCGTGGACCGCAAGAAGGACTTGATTAACCGGGGGGGCTTGAAGGTTTACCCCCGCGAGGTGGAGGAGGTAATGTATGCTTTCCCGGGCGTTTTTGAAGTGGCTGTTGTGGGTGTAAAAGACGAGGTCATGGGTGAAGAAGCCAAAGCATACATTGTCCCAGCTGAAGGGAAAGAAATAGATTTAAAAAAGCTAAAGGAGTTTTGCACAGAAAAATTGGCCAAATACAAAGTACCCCGGTTCTTTGAACTAGTAGAGTCCCTGCCAAAAACAACTACAGGGAAGATACTGAAAAGAGAGCTGCGTTCAGAATAACTTATCGATATGAACGGCGGGATAGCTCAAGCAGCTTCTCTAAAATCCCAGGGATGGCAGCGGGTTTTGGGAAAGATCACAATGGTTAACCGGGGCTCTGGAGATATCTCCCGGCCTTGTTTCCGTTGGGCATTTAAATGCCCTATCCAA
>PWUG01000143.1 GCA_003562605.1 Syntrophomonadaceae bacterium
CCCGCCGTAGGAGCTGCAGCCGATCCATCTACTTCGGCGTATATAGTCTGATACTGGTCGGGATTTTTCAGTTCTGTTTCAATATATGGTGGCAGCGGTACGCTGCCCAGGCAATGAATGATTTCCTCGACAGGCTTTGACGCTTTAAAACTAATTTCTCTCAAACCTTCCCGGCCATAATCCTCTACGGTAGCTTCAACACCGAGACCGAGAAACACTTTTACACCCGGCTTAAGTTTTTTGCCGGGCTTTACCATGGCTACCCAGTGCCCATTGCTCTGCTTGTGCAGCAATAATATTTCAGCAGAGGTATCTTTTCCTTCAATTCTTCCTTTAAGTCGGGCAGGAATAACTTTTGTATTATTAAGTACAAGCAAATCACCTTCCTGCAAATAGTCAGGTAGCCGGTTAAAGCTGGAATGCTCTCTTTTTCCGTCTGCGCGGTTTAAAACCAGCATCCGGGACTCATCTCTCTGTTCTAAGGGTGTCTGGGCAATAAGCTCAGTGGGAAGGTGGTAATCGTAATCGCTTAACTTGCTGTAATCCATTAAAAACCTACTCTCAGCAGTTTCAAGTTAGTTAGATGGCTGTATTTTATACAGGTCCCAGGCTTGTTCAATATTTAGCGCCTTATGAAATTTACAATTATAGTTAATATTATACTGATTATAATCATAGTAGCCAGGGGCAAGTAAAAGGTGATATTTTCCCTCTGAACAAAGATATCCCCGGGAAGTCGCCCAAGACCCAATCTGCCAAGAAGCAACAACAACAAGCCGGAAGCAGCGATCAAGATGCCACCGGTAAGCAGCAATTTTGCGAATGAATCCAGGTTAGGAACAGCGAACACCTCCCTAAAGTATAGATGTTTTAAATAAGAGGCCATCTACCACAGTTTTTGCTGGGGATCTAGCTTCGGTTTAAGGTTTAAGTAAGCATATACTTCACTGGTTACCATGCGGCCGCGGGCAGTTCTCTTAAGAAGTCCCAGCTGCATCAGGTAAGGCTCGTAAACATCTTCAAGTGTTTCCGGCTCTTCGCTTATGCAGGCAGCCAGGGTGTCAAGACCGACAGGTCCTCCTTCAAACTTTTCAATCAAGGCGAGTAACAGACGACGGTCAATTTCATCCAGGCCTTTAGAATCAAGCTGCAGCATCTGCAGCGCTTCTTCGGCTACGGCTTTAGTTATGATATTGCCTGCCCTGATCTGAGCATAGTCCCGAACCCGCTTCAGCAGGCGGTTGGCAACCCGTGGAGTCCCTCTCGAGGCACCGGCTATTACCGCAGCTCCTTCCTGTTCCGTTTTGACATTCAGGATATTAGCTGAACGTGCGATAATCTGTTCCAGCTCGGCGCCGGTATAAAAATCAAGCCGATCGACAACCCCAAAGCGATCGCGAAGAGGTGAAGTAAGCAGGCCGGCTCTAACGGTAGCACCGATCAGGGTAAATGGAGGCAGATCCAGGCGCAGGGAGCGTGCTCCCGGACCTTTGCCGATAATAATATCAAGGGCATTATCTTCCATAGCCGGGTATAAAATCTCTTCTACCGTGCGGCTGAGGCGATGAATTTCATCAATAAAGAGCACATCACCGTGCCCAAGGTTCGTTAGTATCGCTGCAAGATCTCCCGGCCTTTCGATAGCAGGACCGGCGGTTATCCTGATATTGACTCCCAGTTCCCAGGCAATAATATGCGCAAGGGTCGTTTTACCCAGGCCCGGCGGACCGTAAAGCAAAACGTGATCTAAAGCTTCTTTTCTTTGCATGGCAGCCTTTATATAGATAGAAAGCTTTTCCTTTATTTTCTCCTGGCCGACATATTCCTGCAGCGAGCGAGGCCGAAGTCCGATTTCAATCTGGGGGTCGTCTTCAGGTTGGCGCTTGGCAGAGACTATACGTTCCTCCATCTGTTTCTCCCTTCACAAAACACCCGGTTAGGGCTGTTTATTTCTGAGCCATACTCTTCAAAACCAGTTTCAATAAATCTTCGCGGGAAAGATCTTTATTATGCTCGATAGCTTTGCTGACTGCAGCAGCAGCTTCTGCACTTGAGTAGCCAAGAGCATTAAGCGCTCCGGTTAAATCATCAAAAGTCGACGAACCGGTCTGCATTACAGGGCCCGCTGCCAGATCTTCGGTTGATATAACTTTCGGCAGTTTCTCCTTTATTTCAAGGATCAAGCGCTGAGCAGCCTTACGCCCTACCCCGTGGGCCCGGCATAACTGGGGAATGTTTTCTTCCAATACGGCAACATAAAACTGTGAAACGGTAAATATCCCGAGCAGGGATAAAGCAAGCCTGGGACCGAATCCACTTACACTCAGGATCAGGTTAAAAAGCTTTCGCTCCTCAGCTGCCCTAAAACCAAAAATGTAAACTTCGTCTTCCTTAATTAAAAGTCGGGTATAAAGAGTTATTTCCTGTCCTACCAGGCTGGGAAGATCATCGTTAACAGGGGGCATTTGGAGCGCAATACCGATACTGCCCATCTCAAGAACAGCGTTACCGGGGGTTGCCGATACAAGGCGGCCTTTTAAGAATTCTATCAATTAAGGCCGGCCTCCTTTTACCGCATCCTGCCAGCGGCGATTCTGCAGATGGCAGAGGGCGACAGCCATGGCATCTGCTTCGTCATCAACGGTGGGCTTATGTGGTAATTTGAGAAGCATTTGGACCATTTTTTGCACCTGCACTTTTTCTGCCTTACCGTAACCTGCGACAGCTTGTTTAACCTGCAAAGGGGTATATTCAAACAAATCGAGGCCGCTCCTGGCGCCGGCAAGGATGATTACCCCGCGGGCTTCGCCAACCTGAAATGCTGTGCGCACGTTCTTACTGAAAAATATTTTTTCAACAGCCAGAATTTGCGGGTTGTAGCTCGTAATCAGTTCAAAAACCTGGTCGTGGATCGCCTGCAATCGTTCTGCTGACGGTAAATCCTTTTTCGTCCTGATACATCCGGAAGTTATGCACGTAAAATCAGATTCGCTTTCTTCGATTAAAGCATAACCGGTTATGGCAACTCCCGGATCGATACCGATTATGCGAATCATTGGGCCATCAGCTCTTCCGGAATATCAAAGTTTGCATA
>PWUG01000241.1 GCA_003562605.1 Syntrophomonadaceae bacterium
GCCAGGGAATATACCGGTACCCGAAGAAATGGCCCGTCAATATCCATAACCAGGCCCAGGGTATTATCAGTTTTACCAGGGCGGCGGAAGCAGGTTTCGGTGAGCAGTACCTGGACTTTGCTCATACCATCGCCGAGTGGACGATCAAGCATATGCAAGACCCAGACGGGCATTTTTATTACATGAAATACCCGTTTTTCACAAACAAAATTCCCTATATTCGCTGGAGCGATGCAGCCATGGCATATGCGCTGGCGGTATATCTTCAGGCTGTGAAAGGAAATTAGAATGAATATCCTGCTATTCCTTGGTCATCCCGCCCATTATCACCTGTTTAAGAATACTATTTCTTTGCTCCGAAACAAGGGTAATGAGGTTAACATACTAATAAAGAAAAAAGACATCCTTGAAGAACTGTTAGACAATGCAGGTGTCGAATACACAAACGTATTACCGGATGGCAGAAATGACGGGACAATCGGCATACTTACGGGTCTCTTAAAAAAGAATTTAGGTCTATATAAATACTGTAAACAAAATAGGCCAGATTTAATGGCTGGCACTTCAGCAGAGATTGCACATGTCGGGAAGCTCCTCGGGATCCCTTCGATCAATATTTGTGAGGACGATCTTTCGGTTATTGGAAAGTTTGCATTGGTTACCTACCCATTCACAGATCATATTTTTTCTCCGGATACATGTGATAATGGTAGGTGGAACAAAAAAACAATCTTTTATAAAGGATATCAAAAGCTTGCCTATTTACATCCGAATTATTTTACCCCGGATATTAATGTTGTGAAAAAGTACATATCCTTAGACAGACCGTACTTCCTTATTCGCTTCGCCAAACTAACAGCTCATCACGATAAAGGGATTAGTGGTATCGATGATGCGGTAGCTCATGATTTGATCGATTTACTGCGAATACATGGAAATGTGTATGTTTCATCAGAACGCATGCTTCCTGTAGGTTTTGAGTCGTACCGTTTGGAGATCGATCCTTTGGATATTCATCATATTTTGGCTTTCGCAAATATCTTTGTTGGTGACAGTCAAAGCATGTCTGTCGAAGCGGCAATGCTCGGCACTCCAGCGATACGTTTTTCTGATTTCTCAGGCAGGATTGGTGTTCTAGAGGAATTGGAACATAAGTACGGATTAACCTATGGTGTTCGCCCTAACAATCCAAATCGCATGTTTGAAATTATTGAGGATCTTCTATCTACTCCGAAACTAGATGAAGTATTCAGTTCTCGAAGAATGAAGATGTTGAGCGAAAAAATTGATGTCACAGCATTTTTCAACTGGTTTATTCTTAACTATCCGGAGAGTTATGCGATGATACAAAATGAACCGAAATATCAAGATCGCTTTATGAATAAACTTAATCAAGCTGCGGGGAAACAAACATCTTTCTAAAGTTATAGGAAAGGCATACAATGAAAATTATTTCTATCGTTGGGGCCCGCCCTCAGTTTATTAAACTCGCTCCACTATCAAAGGCAATGCAACCTCATTTCAATGAAGTGATCCTTGATACAGGGCAGCACTATGATATGAAGATGTCCGACAGCTTTTTTGAGGATCTTAATATATCAAGTGCAAACCATAATCTTGGAGTGGGTTCTGGAAACCACGGAAAACAAACTGGGGAAATGCTCCGGGGAATCGAGGACATTCTCTTGAAAGAGCGACCCGAACTGGTCATTGTCTTCGGGGACACCAATACGACCCTGGCGGGGGCCCTGGCCGCGGCAAAGCTGCACATACCGATTGTTCATATAGAGGCGGGGCTACGCAGCTTTAACCGTTCCATGCCGGAAGAGATCAACCGGGTTGTTGCGGATCACGTTGCTGATTACCTCTTTGCGCCTACGCAGGCTGCCGTTGTGAACCTAAACCGAGAAGGGCTCGGAGCCCGAACTTATCATACCGGCGATATTATGGCGGACGTGCTTTACGGCAACCTGGAATTGGCCAAGGCCAGAGCGGACCTCTTAATCTCCTATGGTGTTGAGCCTGGTAGCTATTACCTGCTGACTCTGCACAGGCCTTACAATGTCGATGATAAGGAGAAGATCGCGAAGATTTTGGGAGAGATCGCTAAACTTGAAAGGCCTGTGGTCTTTCCTGTGCACCCGAGAACGCGCAAGATCCTGGATATGCATTTTTTTCGAGGTGGAGAAAAGATCACGTTGATAGATCCGTTGGGTTACCTGGATTTCCTCGCGCTACAATATTACGCCGATAAAATTATCACGGATTCGGGAGGCATACAGAAAGAGGCCTACCTTTTGGGGAAACCTTGCATCACTTTGCGGCCGGAAACCGAGTGGGTGGAGACGGTGCGGGCCGGTTGGAACCTGCTGCTTGATCCTGACTCGGCAAATATTGCAAGAAGGATAGCAAACTTTTTGCCGAGTGGCAAACGACCTGAAGTATTTGGCAGGAATGTTGCAAATAATATGATTAGTATCATTACAGAAGTGGTTAAGTGATTTGGCTTAATTATAGAACAGAGAAATGGATATTAAAATCCCCACAGGCAGGAGTTACGATGAACCGTTGAACTACTTCAAGCTGATCGCCATTTACTCAGTCGTGGTCCTGGTCCTGCACGTGATCCCCACCAGCTTAGCCCCGGGCAGCGGTTTCGCCCCCAGTCGGGTCTATTTCCTCAACCTGCGGGCCGACCACCTGCTGCACATGCTGCTGCTGGTGCCCTGGATGGTGCTGGTGCGGCTGCACCTGGACCGCGAAGGGGCCGCCGGGGCAGCGCGGAAAAAGGCCACGCTGTTATGGCTGGCCCTGGGGCTGGCCCTGGCCGCGGGGGCCGAAGGCCTGCAGTACTGGGTGCCCTACCGCAGCTTTAACCCGCTGGACCTGGCCGGCAACCTGACCGGGGTGCTGCTGGGGGCGCTGGCCTTCGCCTGGCCGGGCCGGGGTAGGCGGGCGGGCCGGACGTAAACGGCAAAGTAATGACAGCAAAAATTCAACCTGGAAAGGGTGTGGGCGGCTTGTACCTGGTCACCGGCGGGGCGGGCTTTATCGGCAGCAACATCGTGCGGCACCTGGTGGCGGAA
>PWUG01000101.1 GCA_003562605.1 Syntrophomonadaceae bacterium
CACTTTAACTATGGCTACCAGGCCGTGCGCCAAACCCTGCCCCTGCTGCAGGTTCATTTCAAGACTGCGCAGGGCGTAGCCCAATTGGGCTTCGATTAGGTCTGCCCGAATGTCACCATAGAGACCCTTACTGCCCTCCAGGGTCTGTCTCATAACCCGGTAAGCTTTTTCGAGCGGTTTCACTTCAGTATGCGGCGGGTAGGGTAGGAGTTCTTCATCACTATCATAATGCTTCATAAGCGCCATGGTGTAATCGACCAACGCATTCCAGGAATCAGCCAGTGTTTGCAGCGATTCATTCTGCAGATCAAAACCGGGCCTTGGCCTGTAGCTGACTTTTAAATCAGGAAAGTAGGTCCGCAGGCCGCGCTCAAATAGCGATGACACCATCAGGCGCAAAGGCTGCGGGTTACCGTTATACGTTCCGGTTTCAATGTGGCGCCCCACAAATAGGGACCGATCAAAAAACTTTTCCACCTTCAGCTCTACTCCAGCTTTGCCGGCTGCGCTTTCCAAAACACTCAAAACTTCAGCCGGTGACATAAGCCGCAGTGGAAATGAAGATACCTCCACACTATCCCTGTCTTCCTCAGCGTATAGATAATTTATTAAATAATCTATGTAGGGGTGCTTTTCCGGCTCATTTGTCCAGAGATCCTGCCACTCATATGAGTAACGTCCAATAAAATCACAAAGGATCAGAGAGCCGTTATTAGCATGACCAGCTATATCGATGAAAAGCTTCTCCAATTCTTCATCGTTGCAATGCGAGAGGGTGCCATATGATGTAAAGTAGAGGTCGTAAGGCTTCTCATCTTTCTCAAGAGGGAGCCCGTTGGAAAAATTGCCTTTACAAAAGTTAACGTGATCATAATCACCGAAAAGATTCCTGGCTTCTTTCAGCAGGGCTACATTTAAATCAATTCCTTTATAATGATCCACCATATCCTGTGGGATTAGGCGGGTATCGAACTCTGACAATCTTGTGGTAACGGCCATTTTACTTAACAGTTCATAACCATCACCTGTCCCACACCCCAGGTCATAAAAACGCAAACCCTCTCCATTACCATTCACCTTGGCTTCAACAATCTCTTCCAAATAAGGCCTCAGGTAATAAGCTGTAATAAAATCTTCGAACTGAATACGAACATGATCGTATTTACAACGCAGGTCTTTTACCTTTTCACTGTAACGTCCATGCTGTATCGCTTCCAAATATGCTTTATCAGCTTCCATTTAACTTTCTCCTCCCAATGAATCTAACTATTTAATAACTTATCTGCCTCACGGATGGCGGCAAAGGCATCTTTGCCATAACTGTCGGCACCTATTTCTTTGGCAAAATCTTCAGAAGTGGGAGCACCGCCGATCATTACTTTCACCTGATCACGCAGCCCTTTCTGCTCGAGTTCCCTCACCACATCGCCCATATTCGCCATGGTAGTATTGAGCAGGGCTGAAAGGCCGACCAAACCTGCGCCTTCTTCTTCAGCTGCTTCTACAATTCTCGCCGCCGGCACATCGATGCCTAAGTCGATAACCGTAAAACCCGCTCCTTTAAGCATAATGCTGACCAGGTTTTTACCAATATCATGAAGGTCTTTTTCTACGGTTGCCATTACAATCTTTCCTTTGGCACCACTCGTACCTTCCTTTACCAGATAGGGTTCCATAACAGCCATTCCGGCCTCCACCGCTTCCGCTGCTGTAAGCATGTCAGGGATAAAATACTCCCCGGTTTCATATTTTTGCCCGACCAATTCCATTCCGCAGCTTAAACCGTTAAGCAGGATATCATTGGTTTCGATCCCACTTTCAAGAGCCTCTTCAACCAGTTCCGCCACTCCAGGATCACCGACCATGCCTTCTTCGATACCCTCATCATTCTTATTGCGACGTCCCTGCAGGACGCTTTCCACAATTTTTTCAATCAAGTCTTTACTCATTATTTATCCTCCTTGTAAGGGTTCAGGCGCGGCAGCAAACCCGGTGTTTTTTCAAAAATTTGTTTGCAGATTTCTTCTGAGAGGTACTGCGGCTCTTGTGCTTCCAACTCTTTTAAGCGTTCATGGACAACAAGCAGGGTTTGATCCTGGTCTTCCGACTCTCCCTCGAAGGGGAACCCGGCGAAGATTTCACCACGCCGCAGCATTCTGCGGGCATAACGGGCATACATCCTGTAAGGGCTGTGCATTACCTCTGCGATCATACTTTTGATCCTGTCGGCATCCCCTGATTCCACCTTGCTGCCCTCATAAAACGATTTAACCATCCCAATTTGGTGATTTTCCAGTACAGCCTGTTCCGGACAAAAAGTTTGGGTTTTGTCCAGCAAGCCAAAGGCATAGTGGATTAGATCCGGAGCAGCACCGGGAACTGCCGTATAAGTAAACATTTTTTCTATAGACGCCTGGATGCCGGGTACTTTAGCATCTCCAACACCGGCAGTAGAATAACAGGGCAGTTTATAGTAGCGCGCCATCTGGGCACAGTCTATGTTATAGTGGCAAAACTCGGGGACTCCATACATATCATGCAAATCGTCCATCCTTGCCCGCACCGGCACCGCTCCGTAAATAACAGGGGCTCCGGGATTGGTTAACTGATTGATTGTTATACCGGCCAGCACTTCTGCGTTAACTTGCGTCACCATGCCAAATTCCTCTACGGGAGCAGTCGAGCCGCCCTGCGGTGAGGTTGATATAATCACAGGCAAGCCGATTCTTGAAATAGCCATAAGTTTCTCAGCTGTTTCATCCACTATCTGCAGAGGACTCTTAATTACACTGGTAATTAAAGTAATCAAAGGGTTTTTGAGCAGTTCTTCTCTTCCTCCGGTGATTATTTCAGCCATATTTACCACTTTTTCCAGCTGATCCAGGCTGGCTACACCACTTACTATCGGCTTGGTAGTATTGTTAAGAGATGCGAAAAAAACGTTTACATCTTTGTTGTCACCAGTGATATCATTATCTTGAACATTTACATTGCGGAGGAAGAAATCGAGATTTTCGAGCTGCTCCGCCAAGTGAGCTGAACGGCATAGATATTCCAAGTTGCCGCGGTTTTTTTTCATAAC
>PWUG01000013.1 GCA_003562605.1 Syntrophomonadaceae bacterium
CTGAAATAAAGATCATACTTCCGACTATAAATCCAAATACCCCCATTAAAGCTAACATGATAGCCGGGGATAGGGCCGCTAATAATTTTTCCTTCTTCTGCTCCATGCGAGCCGGCGTGGTTTCATTCTCTCTCGGCAGCTGGCTTAGATTAGCTTTGCCGCCGCTGACTTTATCCTCCTCGCCACTTGAACTGCTCCGTTTTTCAGCAGTGTCCGGGAGCATTTCACCAATTAACTGCGCAAAAGCCAATATTAAAGCAGGCAGAGCTATAACCAGGGGTACGATTTTAGCCCGTGGCGTAAAATCGAAAGCCAGTACAGTAAAAACCAGGATAACGCCCATAATCAAAACTGAAAACCAGTTGGGTCGATTTAAATTCAAATACCTCATAAACTATCCTCAGTTTTTCTCAGCTCTTTAGTTTCTTCAAAAAACCGGTTTCTTTAAGATATGGCCATAAACTTAGGCCGATCACCAGCACGAGGAGGGCCAGCGCTGTCGGACGCTGAAATAAAAAAAGCGGCCCCCACGCTCTAATCGAGACATGCAGCGCCCTCTCCATTCTTCCGCCCAAAAGCAGCCCAACGATGAAAGCAGCCGGCGAATAATGATACTTTTTCATAAAAAATCCGAGTGCGCCAAAGACCATCGCCAGCCAAACATCTGTTATCTTTCCATTAACACTGTAAGCGCCCAAAACGCAGATCACTAATACGACCGGGGCCAACCGGTGAATGGAAAGTGCAGTGACCTTTTCCAATATCGGAGTTATTAACATGGCCAGGGCTGCCGCAAAAATGTTAGCGAAAATTAATACCAGCACAAAAGAAAGCGTAATATGCAAATTCTCTGTAACCATATTTGGGCCGGGAACAATGCCCTTGAGAACCAAAACAGACATCAGGACGGCCATACCGGCACTGCCGGGAATGCCGAAAGCCAGGGTCGGTATCAAGGCCCCGCCCTCTTTGGCGTTATTAGCGCTCTCCGGTGCGATCACCCCTTCAATTTTACCGGTGCCATATTTGGAGCGATCTGCATCGGCGTTAACCTGGGCGCCATAAGCGAGGATATTGGCTACCGTCCCCCCTATACCCGGTATCATACCCAGTGTAGCACCGATGATACTGCCTCTCAGGCAAACCCTGAAATGCACCACGGCAGCCTTGATGCCCTTGAGAATGCCCCTGAATCCTTCAAGCTTACCCTGAATTTTTGCAATGGTACCACCCTCGATAATTAATGACACCATCTGGGCGATTGCAAAAAGTCCGATCACAACCGGAACCAGGTCCAAACCGCTGTAAAGACTTCTACTGCCGAAGGTATAACGGAAGCTCCCGGTAACCAAATCGAATCCAATTAAGGAAAACAGCAGGCCTAATCCCCCTGAGATTAAACCCTTTAAAAAAGATTTTCCCCCAAGCAAAGCAATCATGGTAATTCCAAACAGGATTAGTACAAAATACTCAGCCGAACCGAGAGCCATAGCCAGAGGTCGGAACAGGGGAATTGCAACCAGGAGAAAAATTGCCCCAATTATGCCCCCAAACATCGATGCAGTCAGACCGGCGGCGACAGCTTCAGCAGCACGACCCTGCTGAGCTAAAGGAAATCCGTCAAAGCAGGTAGCCACACTCTGTGAAGTGCCCGGTATATTAAATAATACTGCCGTGATCGTATCCCCGGTTACAACTACTGCATGTGCGCCAAGAATTAAGGCAATTGCCGGAACGGGCTCTAAAGTAATAACAAAGGGCAGCAGCAGCACAAGTACAGTGATCCCGCTTAACCCCGGGATAAACCCGAAGCAAAGTCCGATCACGACCCCTAAAATTAAATAGAGAAGTGAAGTGGTTGTGAACAGAAGATCCAGCGCCGCCAGTAAACTCTCAGAGTACAGTATATTTTGCTCCTTTTATCGCATCAGGTCAAAACCACTTCTTAGTTGCCATTGATAATTAATAATCATGATACCCTTAATAATACCATCCGAATAACTTCTAAACGTCATTTTTCTTCCAGTAATTAGGAATTAAATTTAAATACTGACCCAGTTCAAGATCAAGGCAGTAAGGTATTTTTAATCTGGCATTGTTTGGAGAATGGGTCAACTCACCAAAGTATATCTTACCGTTAAGGTTATAGAGATCGACTCGTACAAATTCAAAGTCAGCGGAAAGAGTTTCTGCTAAAAACAGCATCTTTTCATAGTTAACAGGCTTTTTTACTTCCGGCCCCCTCTTGCCATTTTCCAGCAGGGGCAGGTACTGCCAATCCGGGGTATACGAGCTGCTGGGGAGATCTTTTAAGTTATTGGCAATTCTTACATACCGGCAGCAGCCATGAAACATATAAAACTTGATATTATTAGGCAGATTACCCTCTTCATCATACAAGAGCTTCTCAATTACGACCTTGGGCTTTATTTTCACGTAAGCCCACTCATTATTTAATAAACCGTAACACATTTTAAGCCATTTGCGGCAGTTATTGATAACTTCTTCTTTGCAGTTAACCTTTTTATCAACCACCATGTTCCAGCCGGAGGCATGGTTGGCCTTAACAATAAACTTATCCGGTAGATCCTCATAAGGAATAGTTTCGGGCCGATCAGTAGCAAATAGCAATGGAATTAATATTTCAGCCGCCCCACCGGGGCCGAGGACCTCTTTCAGGTAGCCGCGCACCCTGTATTTATCTGCGGTAATCGTAAGAAGAGGGTTCAAATCGTAAATCTTCTTCCACATTAACTTTTCACTAAAAGTAAGCGGGTTGTTTAGATTTGGCTTAAAACCTTTCTTTTTAAAAAATACAAATTTCTCTTTCGGGTAGCCGGTAAGCTTTTCTTTCAAATTGAAGGCATAACCATACAAAGGATAATAACGGTATTGCCTTAACTTTTTCTTGAAAGTCCTTAACAGTTTCATGTGACCGGTTCTCTTTCTTTTCGCTACTATTTACCAGGATACAAGCTTATTATCCCCATTCCCTGGAATACATGGCCAGGCTGGAACAAATGACCATGCATTAGCCAATCCATTAAGCACTTTTACCAGGCTTACTGCAGGTTAACAG
>PWUG01000183.1 GCA_003562605.1 Syntrophomonadaceae bacterium
GAACAGTATACACAGATGACATCTTTATCGGCCTGGTTAATAATTGTATCCAGGGCGATGGCTGTTTTACCGATCTGGCGATCACCTAAGATTAACTCACGTTGGCCCCGCCCGACCGGAATAAGAGCGTCGACTACCTTTAAACCCGTTTGTAGTGGTTCCGTAACGGCAGATCGGGCCATGATCGGCGGAGCTTCCCTTTCAACGGGGCGCCTTTCGGAAAAACTGACCGGTCCGTAATTATCGAGAGGGGCTGCTGCGGCATCGATGACGCGTCCGAGCAACCCATCACCGACGGGAATGTCAACCACCCGGCCCGTGCGGCGGACGCGGTCGCCTGAAACTATACTATCTGAACTGCCCAGCATGATGACCCCAACCTGGTGTTGGTCAAGATTAAAAGCAATCCCTGTAGTTCCCCCTGAAAATTCGACCAGTTCGTCGACCTGTACGCCGGCCAGACCTGAAATGCGGGCTATACCACTTCCGATTGAGATAACAATGCCACTTTCTTCTAATTTTGGCCCGACTGTAAGACCTTCAAGTGCCTTTTCGACTACCTGGCCAGTTTCATCAAGAGCGAAGCGCAGGGAGTCTATCAAAGATTTTCTCTCAGTCTCCTGTTTCGTCATCGCCGGGCACCTCCTCGGTAAGCTCTTCGGACGCTTTCTGATCCAGGTCTTTTAAAATTTGCTCTTCAACGTCCTCCATATAGCTGTCGATGCTCCAGGCCACGCGGTAGCCTCCGGCGTCAAGTTCAAGACCGCAAACCAGGGATTTGTCAGTCTTTGCGGTAACTTTAAGGCCTTCTTTAAGATCGGGCAATATTTCCTGCAGTCTTTTCTTTAATTCTTTTAATTTCTTGTCAGGCGGATCAAAAGCGCTCTGCAAAACTACCCTGTGATCATCCGAGGCAAGAGCTTCCTGTAAATCCGAGCGCTTTTCTTCAGGTAATTCCTCAATTTTTTCCAGAAAAAGATCCCAGGTCAGCTCTTCAAGTTGGGCATCAGCCAGGTCTTCAAGACAACGCCGGGCAATCGAACAGGCCTGCTGTCCAATCCGCCTGCGAAGTTCACTGATAAAGGTCTCTTTTTCTCGCTCAAAAGCATCTTCCCAGCGTCGCCTTGTCTCATCCACTTCTTTACGGGTTTCCTTAAGAAGATCGCGTTTTTCCTTCTCGGCCTTCTCGCGGGCTTTCTCCATTATTTCTTCTTCTTGCTGTTCGAGCTCTTCTTTTTGTTGACGGTAATCGCGCGATGCTTCTTCAGCTTCCTGCTTCTGCCTGGCGGCCTCATCTTCCCGCTCCACTATTTTTTGTTCACGTTCATCCATGGCCCGGATTATCGGACCATAAAGAAAATAGCGCAGTAAAAAGACCAGGACAAGAAAATTAATGATCTGAAACATTATCGTATACCAATCAATAATCATAGTAGTTCTCCTATACATTAGGCTTTAGCTGCTTTTCCTCTGCTACTCCAGGAAATAGGTCCAGAAAGGGTTCGCAAATATAAGAATCATGCTGACCACGAAACAGTAAATCGCGGTCGACTCGATCATGGCCAGGCCGACAAACAGAGTCCGCGTTATAGTATTCGCTTCGTCAGGTTGCTGGGCAATCGAGCTTAAAGCCTGGGCCACTGCCCGCCCCTGCCCCAGAGCAGGGCCAATTGAGCCGAATGCTATGGTCAATCCGGCAGTCGCAATCGAAATAATGCCCACAAAAGCTAAACTTTCCATATCATCTCTCTCCTTTTTTCGCCAGTTCCTGGTGCGCTTTGCTTGCTGAGGCAATGTAAACCATGGCCAGGATGGCGAAGATATAAGCCTGGATTAAACCGGTGAGCAGTCCTAAAGCCTGCATTACCACCGGGAAAATAAGCGGGGTGATTGTAAGAAGGATGGCAACTATAACAGTACCGCTCATCATGTTGCCGTAGAGACGAACTGCCAGGGCCATAGTGCGGCTGAGTTCGCCGATGATGTTAAAGGGCAGCATGAAAAAAGTCGGCTGCAGGTACTGTTTTAGATAGTTTAGAATCCCCTGGTGAGAAATCCCGAACACAGGAACAGCAATAAAAACACATATGGCCAGGGCGGCTGTGGTAGAAAGTGAACTGGTCGGCGGTATATAGCCTGGAACAATGGCCAAAATATTAGAGATAGCAATAAAAATAAAAAGTGTACCGACAAAGGGCAGATACGGCCCCGGTTCCTGACGGCTCACTTCTCGGATTTGTCCCTTGATGCCGCTTACCAGCACTTCGAGCAGATTTTGCCAACGGGACAGTTCTCCTTCGCTGGTTAGTTTCCTTGTAACCAACCATGATCCGAATGTGAGTAGAAACATGACCAGCCAGGTAAAAAAAATCGTGGCATTGACAGTGAACCAACCCCATTGATAGAGGATGAATTCATCGGGATTTATTGTCATTTATCAACTACCTCCTACCTCTTGGATGTCTTAGATTGTAAGTCCGAGATTGGAAAAAACTTCTAACCCCACCTCTCTTCCCAATGTGAGAGGAAATAATCCGGGGGATCATTTATTTTTATATGGTTTTAACTTATAAGATAAATATGTCCTGGCGATTAGGAAACCAATAAAAGCGGCCAGCAGGTAGGACCAGTCAGCCCTGACCAGCAGATAAAAAGCGCCCAGTATGATGGCAGTACGAATGATGTAACTGGCAATCGAGATCAGGTATGGATTATCGCCGTCGGTTATTTTCTGTACAGTCCACCAGAGACCGCCGAAAAAGAAAACCCCGAGAATAATACCGGCCAAAAAAGATAGCCCTAAATAAGGCCCAAACAATGTTTCATGCCCCCTTTTAAATAATTCTTAATTATTGCCTTTACCATAATCATCGTCATCATCAAGGCGGCTCTCCTTGTTGATCCAGTACCAGGCATTTATACATCCTATAATTAATCCGATAAAAAGCAGGGTAAGTGTCCAGGAATACGGGCCGGGCCAGGTACGATCAATCCAAAGTCCGATTACCACCCCGATCACTGTTGTAATGGCAATAGTCCAGCCCACCATACCGAACA
>PWUG01000089.1 GCA_003562605.1 Syntrophomonadaceae bacterium
CGCGAGCTGGAAGGCGGATTGCTGGAAGTAGTTGAACTTGAACTTCCTGCAGTCCTTACAATACAGACCGGCATCAATGAGCCTCGTTATGCTCCGATCCGCGGTATCCGCCAGGCCCAGAAAAAAGAACTTAACGTTGTCAGTTTGGATGACATCGGTTTAGATCCTGCTGAAGTCAATACAGATGCTTCTCAGGTTGTTCTAGAAAAACTCTACATACCTGAAATTGAATCCAGTGCTGAATTTATTGAAGGTGAGCCGGATGAGAAGGCTGAAAAACTGGCGTCCATATTGCATAAGGGAGGCTTAGTATAATGGGTAACGTTTTAGTATTGGCAGAACATCGGCAGGGCGCACTGAGAGATGTTTCTTTTGAAATGCTGGCAGTTGCTCCCGGAATTGCGGAAAGTATGGGTGGTGAAGTTGTTGTATTGCTTCTTGGCAGCGGCCTGGAAAATATGGTCAAGAAGATGACTGGATACGGTTTTAAGGTCATGGTTGTCGACGATCCCGCTTTTGAAAACTTCAATGCCGAAAAGTACCAGATGGCTCTATCGGCCTTAATTGATGATCTGAAGCCTGCAGTCCTGATGACCGGTCACACTGCCCAGGGGGTTGATTTTATGCCTGCCCTGGCCGTGGAGAAAAAGCTGCCGCTGGTTGCCGATGCCGTCGGGTTGGCCTATGAAGACGGAACGTTAAAAGCGACCCGCCAGCTTTACTCGGGCAAAGTAAATGCCATAGTAGCATTTAAGCCTGCAGATACCTTCCTGATTACCTTCAGGGAAGGTGCGGTTGAAGCACCTGAGGCTACTGCCGCGGGTGAAGTGGAAAAGCTGGATTCGCCGTTGAAAGAAGATGTGCCTTACCGTAAGTTTGTTGAATATATTGAAGCAGAAGTCGGCGATGTCGATATTACACAGTCTGACATATTGGTGGCTATAGGTCGCGGGCTTAAAGAAGATAAAAACCTGCCTGGAGTAGAAGAGCTGGCCAAAGCAATTAAAGCTGACATTGCCGGGTCCAGGGCGGCGACAGATGCCGGATGGATTCCCCATGACCGCCAGGTCGGCACTTCCGGAAAATCGGTTAAACCGAAGCTCTATATCGCTATGGGTATATCGGGAGCCTTCCAGCATTTGGCTGGAATGAAAGGGGCCAAGACAATTGTAGCGATTAACAAAGATCCCGAAGCCCCGATATTCACAGTAGCCGATTACGCCATTGTTGACGACATGTTCAAAGTTTTGCCCAAGTTAACTGAAAAGCTGAAAGAGCTTAAAGGATAACTTAGTATTAAAGGGCCAATCTTTGTGGGAGGATGAAAAACCAGATGACGGAAAAACCAAGAGTTGGTGTCTATATCTGCCACTGTGGAATTAATATTTCTTCGACAGTAGATGTAGATGCAGTTTCAGAATACGCGCAAAAACTGCCGAACGTAGAAGTAGCGCGCACCTATTCATATATGTGTTCCGATCCCGGACAGGTTCTGATCAAGAAAGATATAAAGGAACAGGGATTAAACAGGATAGTTGTCGCTTCCTGTTCGCCCCGGATGCATGAACCAACCTTCAGGAAGGCGATTGCAGAGGCGGGGATAAATCCTTATTATCTTGAGATGGCCAATATCCGGGAGCAGTGTTCATGGGTCCATGAAGAAATTGAAGAAGGGACAGCAAAGGCTCAAAAACTGGTTTCAGCTTCCGTAGCCAAGGTCAGGCTGCTTGAAGCGCTCGAAACAAAGGAAGTAGATGCCGAGCCTGCTGCCCTGGTTATCGGGGCTGGTATTGCCGGTATTCAGGCATCGCTTGATATTGCCGATGCCGGGTTTAAGGTTTATCTTGTGGAGAAAACACCTTCAGTTGGCGGCCGGATGGCTCAACTCGATAAGACCTTTCCAACGCTTGACTGCTCGGCCTGTATTCTTACTCCCAAGATGGTTGATGCCGCCAGCCACCCCAATATCGAACTCTTGAGTTACTCTGAAGTTGAGGAAATAACCGGATTTATCGGTAATTTTGATGTCAAGGTACGCAAAAAAGCACGCTATGTTGATTTTGACAAATGTACAGGCTGTGGCGACTGTGCTACGGAATGCCGTGTCAAAGACCGTATCCCAAGTGAGTTTGACCAGGGTATGGGTAAACGTTCCGCTATTTACCTGCCTTTCCCACAGGCGGTACCGGCCAAGTACACCATCGATGCCGAAAACTGCCTTTTCCTCAGCAAGGGCAAATGCGGCAAGAGTCCGAAATGCCAGGATGTCTGCGGGGCAGGGGCGATCAACTTTGACCAGGAAGATGAAATAGTTGAATTTAAAGTCGGTGCGGTTATCGTGGCGACAGGGTTTGATCCCTTTGACGCTTCACGCAAACCTGAATACGGTTATGACGATTATCCCAACGTGATCACAGGAATGGAGATGGAACGCCTTGTTTCTGCATCGGGACCGACCGGAGGTAAAGTGAAGATTTTTAACGGTGAAGAAGAAATCGAACCGAAAGAGATTGCTCTCATCAAATGTGTCGGTTCGCGCGATCAAAGTGTCGGTAACGAGTATTGTTCAAGGGTTTGCTGTATGTATGTTGCCAAACAGGCCCACCTGCTCAGGGATAAGATGCCTGATGCCAACATCAGGATTTACTACATGGATGTGCGGGCTTTCGGTAAAGGTTTCGAAGAATTCTACGATCGGGTTCGCCGTGAAAATGTTCGCTACATCCGCGGCAACCCCTCTGAAATTTTCAAGCGGGGCAATAAACTTGTGGTCAAAGTCGAAGACACCCTGACCTCCACACCGCTTGAAGACGAAGTAGATATGGTCGTACTGGGGGTTGGCCTGGAGCCGCGCGCTGACATGCGCCAGGTGATGGATTTGTTGCGACTTTCCCAGTCCCCTGACCGCTTCTTCTTAGAGGCGCATCCGAAACTTCGGCCTGTGGATACCGCGACAGACGGCGTTTACTTAGCCGGCTGCTGCCAGGGCCCGAAAGATATTCCCGATACCGTAGCCCAGGCCAAGGGAGCTGCTGCTTCAGCGATGATTCCGCTGGCCAGGGGCAAAGTAACAATCAATGCCCAGGTTGCTACGGTTAACGAAGCGACCTGCAGGGGCTGTAGCTTCTGTGTCAGTATTTGCCCGTATACTGCTATTGAGATGGTCACCATAAACCGTTTCGGTAACGAAGTGGAAGTGGCCCGGGTCAACGAGGCCCTCTGTAAAGGCTGCGGCTCATGCTCGGCTGCCTGTCTTTCCGATTCAATCCAGCCGAAGTCATTCCGTGACAGTCAAATCTTACCGCAGATTGCGGCATTGGGGGCCATGAAATGAGCGCTGATTTTGAACCTAACATTGTAGCTTTTCTCTGCAACTGGTGCTCCTATGCCGGAGCCGATCTGGCAGGAACCAGCCGGGTGCACTACCCGGCCAATCTACAGATAATACGGGTAATGTGCTCGGGGCGGGTCAATCCCCTCTATGTCATGAACGCCCTGCAGCAGGGTGCGGATGGAGTGCTGGTTTCTGGATGCCATCCCGGGGATTGCCACTACATGGAAGGCAACTACTATGCCAGGCGCCGTCTTGGTATGTTAAAAGACCTGATGGAATTTGTAGGTGTCGATCCAAAACGCTTCCATATGAGCTGGGTATCTGCTTCCGAGGGGCACAAATGGAAAGAAGTGGTGGAAAAAACTGTTGAAGATGCACGAGAAGCCGGACCGTTTGAAGGTTTCAGGCGTCGTCAGATCGACTGGTAGGAGGGGTTTGAAGAGATGGATCTGGAACAATTACGTAAAACTGCGGCAGAGGTAGCAGCCCGCGAAGATGTCAAGTACCTGATCGGTTGGGAAAAAGGTTCTTACGGCTACAGGGTTGCCCCAAGCTTTGTTGAAGATGCCGCCGGCGCTGCAGAGCTGATCTTTTCACCCCTCTGCACTGCCAACCTGGCTACTTACCTGACACTGGTAGAAAAACTTCCGGTTCCGCGTGGTCAGGAAGCCGACGACCGCAAAGTTGCGCTAATGGTCAAAGGATGTGACAGCCGGGCAGTAACCCAACTGCTGGTTGAAAAGGGAATACACCGTGACGAGGTAATTGTTATCGGCTGTCCCTGTCCGGGTGTTGTCGATCCAGACCTATTGGCTGAAAAATTTCCGGAAACTGAAGAACCGGTGGAAATGAAATGGAACGGTGATGGATTCCTGCTGGTTCGGGGCGGAGAAGAAACCAAAATAGCCAGGGAAGACCTGCTGGCTGAAAAATGCCGGTTATGCCGCTATCCAAATCCGGTAATCAGCGATATTATGCTTGGCGAACCGGTTGAAACCTGGGAGCCGGCGGAAGATATAGGCGTGACGGAAGTCGAAGGCAAAGATGTCGACGAACGTGCGGCCTACTGGGAAGAGCAGTTTGAGAAATGCGTGCGCTGTTACAGCTGCCGTAACGTTTGTCCGCTCTGCTATTGCCAGGACTGTATCCTCGATCGACTTAACCCGACCTGGGTTAACCGGGCGGTCAACTTTTCCGAGAATACAGCTTTTAATATTGCCCGGGCCTTTCACCTTGCCGGCCGCTGCATTGAGTGCGGCGAATGCGAGCGTGTCTGTCCGGCAAATATTCCCCTGGGTAAGTTAAATCGCAAACTGGCCCGGGAAGTGCGGGATAAATACGATTTCGAGCCCGGGGTAGACCCCGAAGCCGAACCGTTCCAGGCCAGTTTTAAGCCTGATGATCCCGAGGACTTCATACTTTAGAGGTGGGTGATATGTCAGCGATGCTGTTGAATAAAGATAAGTGGCCTGATTTTGTCGGAAAGTTGGCCGGTAAAAAGCTCTTGGCCCCACAGAAAGACGGCGATGCGATGCGTTTTGGCCCGGTAGCCGAGGGTGAAACGCCGTCCCTCGACTTTAATAACACCAGGGTGCCGCCCAAAGGGGTCTTGTTCCCCCAGACTGAAACGATGTATCGTTTTCATCTGGGTTCAGAAGAAATGGAAGAGCCTCAGCTGGATGAAGAAATCGTGCTTCTCGGTGTGCGGCCATGTGATGCCAGGGCTATGACTATTGTAGAGAAATTATTTAAGTGGGATGTTGACGATCCTTACTACGTAAAACGACGAGAACTGGTGACCCTCGTCGGGTTGGCCTGCAGCGATCCCGGTCTGAATTGTTTCTGCACCTCGGTAGGAGGGGGCCCAGCTACTACCGAAGGGCTTGATCTTCTGATGACCGATCTGGGAGATAATTTTTTACTGGAAGCTGTAACCGAAAAAGGTAAAGCTCTACTCTCTGAAGCGAAAGACCTGCTCAGTGAAGCAGGTGATGATGCATTAAAAGAAAAAGAAGAACTGGTGGGTGCAGCTGAGAAAAAAATTAAGCGTGAAGTTAAAACTGAAGGCGTGCCTGAAGGACTGCCGGGATTGTGGGAAAACCCATTGTGGCAAAAGGTTTCGGCTTCTTGCCTCGGTTGTGGAACCTGTACTTATCTATGTCCCACCTGTCATTGCTTTGATATCCAGGACGAGACGGAAGGTTTTGAAGCCAGACGCTGCCGCATGTGGGATTCATGTATGTTTGAAGAATATACCATGCATACCTCGGGACATAACCCCCGTCCCACCCGCCGGGAACGTACCCGGAACCGGATCAGCCATAAATACAGCTACTATGTCGATAAATTTGACGTGATCGCCTGCGTCGGCTGTGGCAGATGTGTCAACCTCTGCCCTGTCAATATCGACATTGTTGAAATCCTTGGGCAGGTGGAGGAGGCGCTATGAAAACCAACAATAACCCCTATATACCCCATACAGCAACTGTAGAAGAAGCCTGGTTTGAAACCGGTGGTGAGCGCTGCATAAAGACTTTCAAAGTAGTTTTTGACGATGAAGAAGTGCGTGAAAACTGGAGCCATAAGCCGGGTCAGTGTGCCATGATCGGCGTGCTTGGTATCGGCGAAAGCATGATTTCGATTTCCTGCTCCCCCACCGAGGGCAATTTCCTTCGCTTTTCGGTCATGCGCATGGGCAAAGTAACCCAGGCTTTGCATCAACTGGAGCCAGGCGACAAGATGATGGTGCGCGGGCCATACGGAAACAGCTTCCCGGTCGATGATTGGCAGGGAAAGAAGATCCTGACCATCGGTGGTGGTATTGGACAAGCCCCGCTGCGCCCGATTATTGAATACGTCAAGGCAAAACGTGACAAATACGAAGAACTCACAATGATTTACGGCGCCCGCACTTCAGGTGACCTTTGCTTCAAAGGGGAATTCGAGGAGATGAGCAAATGCGACGACCTCTCCTGCCACCTTACTATTGACGTGGAAGAAGAGGATTGGAGCCACAATGTAGGTTTCGTACCCCAGATGCTCCTGGACTTAAATCCCTCGCCTGAGAACTCCATAGCGATCACCTGCGGTCCGCCGATTATGATCCGCTTTGTTTTAGAGAATCTGAAAAAACTGGGCTTCGACGATGAGCAGATCTATACCACCCTGGAAAACAGGATGAAATGCGGCATCGGTAAATGCGGTCGCTGTAACGCCGGTGGTATGTATGTCTGCAAAGACGGCCCCGTATTCAGTTACGCCGACCTAAAAGAAATACCTGAGGCTTTTGCCTAAGATTGGGCGGGGCCGGTTTTCTTGACTCACGAAAACTTCACATTTTTTTTAATAAATCAGGGGCACTCCCATTAAGGGGCAGTGCCTCTTCTCTGTTCATAAATAATCCTTAAAAATTCGACATAATGTCCTCTGAGATTTTTTGCACCGGGACCGCAAAAAAACGAACCTGCAGCTTTATTTACTTGTTACAGTTGTCGTGTTATGCTAAGATTTACATAACTTTTCTGAAGGAGATTAATTTGGAACAATACGGAGTGATTACTGAAACAAGAGGCGACACCGCAGCAGTAAATCTGCAGCGCCAATTGATCTGTGGAAATTGCAATAAATGCGGTATTCTAAGCGGCTCGAGCAAGCGCAACATAGTTATTGAAGCCCACAACCCGATCCAAGCCGAAAAAGGCCGAAGGGTAGTTGTAGAATCAGACGATCGCCAGGTAATATTCCTGGCTTTCATGCTCTACATTGTACCACTTATCGGGCTTGTAGTAGGAATCTTTTCCTGGTTGCAATTGGCAGGTGCCATTGGTTTAGAAGGCAGCCAGGAATTACAGGCCGTGGGAGCGGGGCTTGGTTTAATGGTTTTAATTTTCTTGTTTATCCGTTTTTGGGACCGCAGGGTTAAGGATGATCCGAAGTATAAACCGGTTATAACCGGCTACCTATTGGATAAATTCGGGTGCGATGACGATTTGCCTCAAGCGCACAAGGACAATCAGGAGGAGATTTAGTGGCTAAAAATTATAATGTAGCAGTAGTTGGTGCAACAGGGATGGTTGGACAAATGATGATTGAAGTTTTGCTCGAACGACAATTCCCATATGATGGGATTAAACTTTTGGCTTCGTCTCGTTCAGCTGATATGCAGGTAAAAGTTGGCTCACAAGAGTACACGGTTGAAGAAGTTAAACCGGAATCTTTCGATGGAATCGATTTTGCCTTTTTCAGTGCAGGCGAAGGGATCAGTAAAACCTTTGGGCCCGAAGCTGCCGGGCGGGGGGCGGTGGTTATCGATAACAGCAATGCTTTCCGTATGGATAAAAATGTGCCCCTGATTGTCCCTGAAGTCAATCCTGATGCTGTTTTCAGTCACAAAGGTATCATCGCCAACCCGAACTGTTCGACCATTCAGATGGTGGTGGTCTTAAAGCCACTGCACGAAATTGCATCCCTCAAACGGGTAGTTGCATCAACTTACCAGGCTGTCTCCGGTGCGGGTAAGGAATCGGTGGAAGAGTTGTTGGAGCAAAACCGTGCTTACCTGGACGGCAAACTACTTACAGCAGAACGTTTCCCTTACAAAGGTGCCCTGAGAAAGTACCAGATTGCATTTAACCTCGTGCCCCAGATCGATGTATTCGTCGAAGACGGCTACTGTAAAGAGGAAATGAAAATGGTCAGGGAGACCAGGAAGATCATGGATCTTTCAGATCTGCCTTTAACGGCAACTACTGTCAGGGTTCCGGTCTTGAAAAGTCACTCCATAGCCCTGAATGTTGAGTTTAATAAAGCCTTATCGGCGGCAGAAGCCCGCTTGCTGCTGGAAAAATCCCCGGGTATATTGGTACTGGACAACCCCGATCAACTCGAATACCCCACACCGTTGGAGGCGGAAGGTAAAGATGCCGTATTTGTAGGCCGCATCCGCCCGGACCACTCTGTTAAACACGGCCTTAACCTGTGGGTCGTATCAGACAACATTCGTAAAGGAGCCGCCACAAATTCAATTCAAATTGCAGAACTCTTAATATAAAGGAGGACTTCCAGTGAGCAGAAAGGTAAGGGTAGCTCTAATCCAGGCTAATCACGAAGTACACGGTGACGAACCTGTTGAAAAGCACAAGGATGCCGCAACAGAAAAGCATTTAAAAATGATCAAAAAAGCTGCTGAAGAAAAAGCCCAAATTGTTTGCCTCCAGGAGCTTTTCTACAGCCCCTATTTTTGTGCAGAACAAACTATAAAGTGGTATGAGGCAACAGAGAAAGTTCCCGACGGGCCAACCACCAGGCTGATGCAGGAACAGGCTAAAAAGTACGGCATGGTTATGGTTATACCTCTTTATGAAGAAGATACAACCGGGGTTTATTACAACACTGCAGCCATTATCGATGCCGATGGGAAATTCCTTGGGAAATTTCGCAAAATTCATCTTCCCCATGTCCAGGCTGGTAAATCCCCGCATACCGGTTTTTGGGAAAAATTCTACTTCAGGCCGGGCAACATGGGGCATCCTGTATTTCAAACTGCCTTTGCCAAAATCGGTGTCTATATTTGTTACGATCGCCATTTCCCTGAAGGGCCCCGTATTCTCGGTTTAAATGGTGCTGAAATAGTTTTTAATCCTTCGGCTACGGTAGCCGGCTTATCGGAATATCTTTGGAAACTGGAGCAGCCGGCCCATGCTGTTGCCAATGCCTACTTTGTTGCCGCTATTAATCGTGTCGGTAGCGAATTGCCCTGGGATATGGGCCATTTTTATGGCAGCAGTTACCTTTGTGACCCCAGGGGGCGCATTATTGCCGAAGGGAGCCGTGAAAATGATGAAGTAGTAGTCGGCGATCTTGATCTTGAAATGATCAGGGAAGTCAGAAACACCTGGCAGTTCTTCCGAGATCGTCGTCCCGAATCCTACGGCGAAATATGTGCTCCTTAATAGTGCTGAGTGTTGTCACTTCCTGCGGCAAGACTGTAAACTTGATGGCACATTTTTATATGAAGGAGGATTTCCTATGATCACCCTGATTAAAAACGGCGTAGTTGTTACAGCATCGGATACTTACCGCGCCGATATCTTAGTCGAGAATGAAAAAATCATAGCCCTGGAAACAGAAGCTACTATTAATGCCGATCAAGTTTTTGATGCTTCAGGCCAGCTGATTTTCCCCGGAGCTATTGATGTCCATACCCACCTTGAGATGCCTTTCGGAGGCACTGTTACAGCTGATGATTTTACTTCTGGAACGATTGCCGCAGCAGCCGGAGGGACGACCTGCATTGTCGATTATGCTATCCAGACACCGGGTAAATCTTTGCATGAAGCTCTTGAAACCTGGCACAGTAAGGCTGAAGGCAAATGTGCTATTGATTATAGTTTTCATGTTGCCGTAACAGATCTAAACGATAATATTCTGGCGGAGATTCCCAGGCTGGTTGATGAAGGTTACCCTTCATTTAAAGTATTCATGGCCTATAAAGGTGTTTTCCAGGTTGATGACGCAACTCTGCTCAAAGTTCTGAAACAGTCCGGAGAAGCAGGGGGGCTGGTCCTTGTCCATGCTGAAAATGGAGATATGATTGATGTTTTAACCAAAGAAATGCTGAAAGCAGGACAGGTAGAGCCGCTCTACCATGCCCTGAGCCGCCCTCCTCAAGCCGAAGAGGAAGCGGTCAATCGTTTCATTACCTTGGCTGAATTAAGTGGAGCCCCGGCTTACGTGGTTCACTTAAGTGATGCAGGCGCACTGGGCAGGGTTGCCGAAGCCAGGTTAAGGGGACTGCCGATATATGCCGAAAGTTGTCCCCAATATCTCTTCCTCAACATCGACTGTTACAATGAGCCTGATTTCGGCGGAGCCGGGTATGTCATGTCACCCCCGCTCAGGAAAGCAGGCAACGAGGAGTTTCTATGGGACGGATTAGCTTCGGGAAACCTGCAGGTAGTTGCTTCAGATCACTGTTCCTTTAATTTAAAAGGACAAAAAGAATTGGGCCGTAACGACTTCACCAAAATTCCAAATGGAGCTCCGGGAGTGGAGACGAGGGTCCAACTGCTCTTTAGCGGCGGAGTAAAAAACGGGCGAATCAGTACCAACAAATTTGTCGATCTGGTCAGCACCGCCCCCGCCAAACTCTTTGGCCTTTACCCTCAAAAAGGGACTATCGCCGCAGGCAGCGACGCCGACCTGGTTATCTTCGATCCAGAAGCTGAATTTACAATCAGCCGGAGTAGCCAGTACCAAAATGTTGACTATACCCCCTATGAGGGTTTTAGCGGAAAAGGCGCCCCGCAAAAAGTTTTTTCCCGTGGCCGTCTTATCTTCGAAAACGGCAAGTATACAGGTGAACCTGGCCAGGGTCGCTACCAAAAACGCAAACCGTTTTCCAAACCATAGCAAACTTTTCCCTCCCGATGGACGAAATGATAATGAAAGTAATTTTCTAACTTCCGCATGAATAAATTTTATGTAACGGGTTGAAAGGAGGACAACTTAATGATAGTCGTCATGAACCCGGGAGCAAAGCAAAATGATATAACCAAGATCACAGATAAGCTTAAAAAAATGGGTTATGGAGTGCACCTGTCGACAGGTGAAAATCGCACTATAATAGGAGTAATCGGCCAGCGCCGCGAAGAAGCTGCCCAGGCCATGGAAGCGATGCCCGAAGTAGAACGGGTAGTATTTATTACCCGTCCTTTCAAACTGGCCGGACGCGAATTTCATCCTGAAGATACTGTCATAAGGGTCGGAGATATAACTATAGGCGGGCATGAGTTGATAATCATGGCCGGTCCCTGTGCCATTGAAAACGAAGAACAACTCTTGGAGGCCGCCAAAACGATTAAATCCGCTGGAGCCAAAGTCCTTAGAGCCGGGGCGTTCAAACCCCGCACCTCCCCGTACAGTTTTCAGGGCCTTGAACAACAAGGGTTGCATTATCTAAACGAAGTACGTTCAAAAACCGGTCTGCTTATTGTAACTGAGGTTATGGACCAGTTTACGGTAAGTGAAGTTGTGGAATGTGCAGATATTATTCAGGTTGGGGCCCGTAATATGCAGAACTATTACCTGCTCCGTGAGCTGGGCAGAATCCGTAAACCTGTCCTGCTTAAAAGGGGTCTCTCCGCAACGATCGAAGAATGGCTGATGGCGGCGGAATATATTTTAAGCGGTGGCAACTATGAGGTGATTCTCTGCGAAAGAGGCATTCGTACTTTTGAACCTTATACCCGAAACACTCTTGATTTAAGTGCTGTTCCACTGGTCAAACAACTTAG
>PWUG01000017.1 GCA_003562605.1 Syntrophomonadaceae bacterium
CCTACGAGAATATCGAGAGCCTGCCCGTTGGAATGACAAACCAGGTGGATATCCTTTATGCCCTGACGGATTATCTCATAGGCGGCCGCCATGGGATTACGGTTCACTGTAAACCCCCCTATGGCGAGCTGGCAGCCATTAAAGATAAAACGCCTGACGGCCTCGTCCAGGGTCATCATTTTATCAGCAATCTCAGGGCACCTGTACATCGGTAATCCCCTCCTTAAATCCTTTGCCATATTGATTACCTTTTAATCTTTTTCCTCAGCTGCCTTTAGCTTATCGCGGAGCTCTTCTTCTGTTATCAGTCCCTGCTCGACAGCCTTGCGCAGCATGGCCTTGCTTTCGTCAATAACCATTTCAGTCAGGGGCAGCTCATAGGGGCATCTTGAAGCGCAAACGCCGCACTGGTCACAGGTAAGGCCCTTTGTAAAGGCATCGATGTGGCTCTGCTCCATCTTGTCCCAGCCGACCCGTTTAAAAATCATTCCGGAGCGGACGATATAAGAAGCTTCAATATCATTGGGGCAGGGCATGCAGTAGTCGCAGCGGCGGCAGAAAACCGTGCCCAGCTCCTGCTTATCGGCTTCCAGTTGATCAAGCTCAGCCTGGGTTGGCGGGGCATCAAGGGCTTTCAGATTGTCGTCAATTTCTTCAATCCGGCACATACCGGGAATGGGAACGACACCGGGATGCTGCAGAAGCCAGCTGATCGCCGACCGGTTACCGGTAAAAACTCCGCCGGCCACGGGTTTCATGGCGATAATGCCGATATCAAGTGAGCGGGCCAGGGGAATCAGCTTTTCCAGGGGCTCATTTTCGATGTAATTGAGAGGGATTTGCACCGTTTCAAAAACACCGGTCTTCAAAGCCTGCAGCATCAATTTGGGGCGATGCGAAGTTATCCCTATATGGCGCAGCCTGCCTTTCTTCTGCTGGCTTTCAAGGTAATCCAGCGGCCCGCCTTTTTGTAAAATAGCCTCAAGCTCTTTTTCATAATTGACGATATGAAACTGGAAAAGATCGATATAGCTCCGCTTCAGATTATCGAAGCTGAGATTGAAATCTTTGTCAAGCTGCTCCAAATTTTTATAAACTGATTTGGTGGCAACAATAACTTTGCTATCCAACCCTTCCAGGGCGCACCCCAGGTCACTTTCACTGGTTGTGTAAGCCCTTGCCGTATCGAAAAAGTTAATGCCCTGCCTGTACGCGTATCGAACCACTTCGACAGCGCTGTCGCGATCGACAGACTGGATCGGCAGAGCGCCGAAACTGATACGGCTAACCATTAATTCTGTTTTACCGAGTCGCACTAATTCCATGTAACACCTCAATTTAAAAAGTCGGAAGTCAACTGCCGGAACCTGTTGGCACTCAGGCCAGCGGCATACTGCCGGAGGCCAAAAGAACCGCTCTTGCGGGGACGGCTTCGACCCCTTTGATTTTGAGCGGCAGGACTGCCAGGATATAGCTGCCCTGCGGTACTTCGTTCAGGCGCAAGCCTTCGATAATCCAGATGCCCGCTTCCAGGAGGGTTTTGTGCGTTTCATGAGCCGGCTGGTCACGTTCGATACCGAGAGCATCAATACCGACCCCGGCGATTTTCTTTTCGGCCAGAAAGGCTGCTCCCGTTTTATCGAGGTAGGTAAATGAAGGATCGAATGCCTCCTTCATTGAATTTTTCGTTTTCAGTAAAACGGTCATCTTCCGGCCAAAAACCTGGCTGTCGTCCCCAATTTCTTGCATTTTCTGCTCAAGATCTTTCATGGTGATCACTTCAGCATCGAGATCTGTAAAATCAAGTACCGTGCAGCGGGTAAACATTCCATCAATGTCCCACTTTTCGGATGTGTCGCCCCCGGGGATAAAATGCAAGGGCATGTCGATGTGGGTCCCGGTATGCAGATCCAATTCCAGCCGGGTTTCATAGGCAGAGCTGTTTTCAAAGTCACGGGTAACAGAAAAAACGGGCTTTTTTGCCTGATCTTCTTTATAAACAGGCATATCTTCTGAAATTGTCATTGAAATATCATAGAGAACCATGTTATTTTACCTCCCAACAAACCACCGATCTTTATTGGTGTTAATCCCACCACCGGTGGCCATTACGGCTGAGCATCTCCAGGGCTTCCCCGGGACCCTGGCTGCCGGGCCCGTATTTGTATACGGGCTGCCTGGACTGCTTGTATTGATCATATATTTGATCGACCAGGGTCCATGAACTTTCCACCTCATTCCAGCTGGTAAAGCGGCCCGGATCACCATCCATGGCATCGGCAATCAGGCGCTCATATGCTTCCGGGGTATTGATCAGGAAAGCGCAGGGCTGGCAAAAATCCATCTCCACGGGGACAATTTCATCGATTGTAGCCGGCTTTTTCATGTTAAACTGGAAAGCTACACCTTCCCGCGGCTGGACCTTTAAGGTCAAAATATTGAGCAGGTCACCATTAGTAATATGAAGGCTGCCGAGAGGGGCTCTGAAAAACAGCTCAGGCGGCTTCTTGAATTGAATTACGATCTTGGCCAGTTTATCCTGCATCTTTTTACCCGTGCGCAGGTAAAAAGGCACCCCTCTCCAGCGGTTATTGTCAACTGCAAGTTTGAGTGCAGCAAATGTCTCAGTCTGCGAGTGAGAAGCAATATCTTTTTCCTGCCGGAAGCCCGAGTACTGACCAAAAACAAGTTTAGTGGGGAAATCCTCTTCGGGCCAAATTTCAACCTTATTAAGCAGTTTCATTTTTTCTTTTCTGATTGATTCCGAATCTGTTTCTTCGGGGGATTCCATCGCCGTTATCGCCAGCATCTGGAGCAGGTGGCTCTGAACCATATCGCGCATCGCCCCAGCCCGGTCGTAATAGGTTCCGCGGCCGCCGATACCGTCGTTTTCAGCTACACTGATCTGTACATGGTCTATAAAGCGATTGTTCCAGAGCGGTTCAAAAACTGCATTGGCAAATCGGACTACCAGGATGTTCTGAAGCATTTCCTTGCCGAGGTAATGATCGATGCGGAAGATGTTCTTTTCCTTGAA
>PWUG01000223.1 GCA_003562605.1 Syntrophomonadaceae bacterium
ATAAGAATTAGGAAGGTTGTCATGTTTAAAGAGATTGATGAAAAGAAAAAGAAGCTCGACCAAAAAAGGCCTCTTTCTAAAGAGCAAGTCACACAACTAAAACAATATTTCGATGTTGAATTCACTTACAATTCCAATGCGATCGAAGGCAATACTCTTTCTTTGAGTGAAACAAAAGTTATACTTGAAGACGGGCTCACCGTTGGTAAAGGGAAGAGCTTAAGAGAACACCTGGAGGTTCTCAATCACAAAGCAGCAATAGACTATATTGAACGTATATTGAAGAAGGAACCGTCTATATCAGAAAGAATCATAAAAGAAGTGCACTATCTAATACTAAAGGGTATTGATGATGAAAATGCCGGCAGATACAGAACAATTAATGTTTTGATCAGCGGAAGTGCCCATAAACCACCAGAACATTATTTGGTGCGAGAAAAGATGGAACAGTTGTTAGCGTGGCATGAAGATAAAAAGAATGAGCTTCATGCAGTAGAGCAGGCGGTTTATTTCCATCATCAGCTAACATCCATTCATCCCTTTATAGATGGGAACGGCAGGCTTGCCAGGCTTTTCATGAACCTTATCCTTCTACAAAACGGATACCCACTGACAGTGATTAAAGCAGCGGACAGGGAAAGCTATATGGAGGCCTTGGAACAGGCCGGCATAAAAGGACAGTACGATAAACTATTCGAAGTAATCAAGAAAGCGATTTGTGACAGTTTTGAAATATATTTTCATGTCACCGGGTGACATACACCCCTGCTAACTCACAAGAACACCTCTTCATCGGCACGAACAAGACCCTGGAAATAGCAAAACCCTCCGGGCAACTATAAACCGTTGGTGAATTCCATCATCTCGGCTGCCATGTGTGTTCCGGGAAATAAAAAAACCGCACCGAAGTGCGGTATGAGTTGTGCGATCTATGATGTTACTTCCAGAAGGGCTCTTACTTGTCTTTCAGGTTTTCGATCTCTTCCTTGGTCAGCCGCTCTGCAATGGTCATTAATATCTCACTCCCCTCCCGGAAGGTTCCTAAACTACAGCCAGAACTAATTAACCTTCTTTTCTTTTAGTTCCAAGATGTGCTTTTTATCCAGGCCTGTAATTTCTGCTATATCATCAAGCCTTTGATGTTTTTTATGACACGCTGAACCGCATCTTTAATATCATCTTCCTGCTGCCTGGTTTTGACAGCAAGTTCCGCTCGCCTGTACAGATCCAGGGCGCTTAAAAACTCCTTGCGCTGCTCATCCAGGAAGCCAAGGTTAAACAGCAAATCACAGTTTTCCGGGGCCAGCTTGAGACCCTCCAGCAGCACTTTTTCAGCTTCCGTCAGGCTGCCTTCAAGTATCATGATTACAGCAGTACGTGTATAATTTTCCAGATCATCCGGTTTGATTTACAATATACTGACGATGGAACCGTCCCCGTGTCTTTTAGTGGGCAGACGATGGAACCGTCCCCGTGTCTTTCCCCGTGTCTTTTGCCCGTGTCTTTTGTGGAACCGTCCCCGTGTCTTTTGCCCGTGTCTTTTGAATTAATTTTTTCCATGACATATATCTTTCTCCAAACCAGCCGATAAGTAATATAGGATGCATTAAAGCACAGGGAGGCGCAAAGATACAGATTATCTCGCCTTCCAAAATGAATAGCTGTGCAAACAAAAGGAGCCCACAGTCCTAAACTTTTCCGGTTCAGGGCATATACGGGACAAAGACTCGCTCACAGCAAGAACATTATTTGTTTACACGGGATGGAACCTAAGCTATCACTGATAAAACCAGTAGTTTAGGGTTTTTTCATGTGTGGTAGGTCGCAGCCATGACCATTTTCGGGGAGACTTGGCCTATGATCATCAACCACAACATCCCGGCGATAAACACCCTCCGGCAGATGAGCAGGCAGGAAACAGCTGTCACCCAGGCGCTCTCTCGCCTGTCGTCCGGTCTGCGTATCAACCGGGCCGCAGACGACGCCGCCGACCTGGGCATCTCCGTCCGCATGCGCGCCCAGATCCGCTCCCAGCAGCAGGCCTTCCGCAACACCCAGGACGGCATCTCCCTGATCCGCACCGCTGAAGGCGCCCTGCAGGAGGCGGCTGATATCCTGCTGCGCATGCGGGAACTGGCCGTCCAGGCATCCAACGGCGCCCTGACATCCCTGGACCGCCAGGCTATGCAGCATGAATTCCGCCAGCTCGGCGAAGAACTGGACCGCATTGCCAAAACCACCAATTTTAACACCATGAACATACTGGACGGTTCGGCCTCCATCGTGGCCAGCACCGACAGCAGCCTGCTGGAAGCCTATTTCAGCAGTGATAGGGTGCTGCTTTTGGATGAAATCGCCGGGCGCTACCAGCTCGACATAACCGCTGAAGCGGGCCAAGGGCAGGTTAAAAAGTCCCACATTTTCGGCCTGATGAACGGGACCATGGCGACAGATATCAACACCCGCCCCGCCAACGGCGAGATTACCGGCCTGACCGGGTTCAGCGCCAGGGGACTTTCAGAAGGCGATTACCGCATCCAGACCCGGGCCCAGCCCTTCGGGGGGATCGAGTATTTCAACAGCCCTGCCGATCTAGGCGTTGTAGACGTAAGGCCCTCCTCAACGCCCAACATCATGCCCTTCGGCGAGTACAACGTGCAAACGGCTGAAGAAGTGCCCTTCATGGCCATCTTCCACGATTACGAAGGCACCGGCGATGACCTGATCAGGGGGGTGGATCCCACCGGCAGGTTCAACATCGACGTGCGCATGGATGTCCAGGCAGACCTCGGGGCCACCGACGCGCAAACCGAGGTGGCCTGGAAAGATATCGGCGGTGCGGGCGGCGGATCGATTGTGGAGAACGGCCCCAACGTAGCCTACCAGACGGATCCAACCTACGATACGAATATGTACACGCATTTTCGGGTCAATAACTTGGGTCCCAGGGATCTCCTGAGCTCAGATATCCAGGCGGTTACATCGTATGTTTCGGCAAGTGGCTCTGAAGTTGACATGGAGCTCACCTACAAATCCGAAGCCGGGGCAGAAGTGGATTTGGAGTTGGACTATCGCGCTTCGGCGGGTTCTGCGGTCGAAATGGAGCTCACCTACCGGACAGCATCCGACAGCCAAATTGAGGTAGATGCGACCTATCAAGCCAAAGCGGGTGAAACGATCTCTTTCGATACGACCTATGTGCTGCCTCCAACCTATAACCTGACCATTGAAAATGCCGACAACAATGACGAAATTGGATCGGTCGATATTGGAGGACAGAATCTTGTTGAAGCAGCGAATAGCCTCGATACCACCTTTTCCGGCGATGGAATTACCTTTACTGTCGAGGAAGATTCAGGAACACGGCGGATTGTGGTTCATAACAACTTTACTGAGGATGCTGAAGGTGCGCCGATTCGGATATCCGACGATCAAGATAATGAACTGGGATTAAGCAGTGATGATGAACTAGGTTATGAAGATTCACGGGAAGGCACGTATCGAGATTATGAAGCCAGAACAACGATAAACGTGGAAGAACAAAACATCGAGGGAATCGCTGACTCGTTAAATAATGACCTCAACGGAAAAGGATTAGTTTTTTCCACCGAGGACACAGTCGGAAATACGCTAAGGCTCAATATAGAAAACACAGGCTCTTACGATGTCCAGATCGTAAATGATGAAACAGCCCAATCCGTAGAAAGTGTGCTGGGATTGAATAATTATTCATCGGACGCTGGATCGGGCCTGTGGGAAGAGGGAACCAGCGTCTTCCACGACCATACCTTTGAGATCGATATCAGCGAACGTTTCCTGCAGGAAGGAGGCGATGGTTTTTTGCAGACTGTGCAGGACGCTATCAACTCACAGTCAGAGGGTGACGCTTCCATTTCAGGAGTTGCCCTCTCCGCAGAAGGAGGAACTCAACGGAATTTTTCCCTATCGAATGGTTCCATTTATCAACTGATTTTTTCAGATTTGGCAGGAGGGGATTGGAATCTTCTAAGCATGGATGGTGTGATTGAACGGGACTCCTCACGCGTTTCGCATCGGGTACACCATGAACACAGCTTTTCTGCGTCCGTTCCCGACAGCAATCAAAACCTTGAGGATATACGCCAGTTGATGCAAAATGCCCTAAGTACAGAGTTGGGCGCAGATGAGATTACCAATCCGGTGGTTGTTGACGATGTCTTCCAGCTTGAAAGCGGCGCTGGAAGCCTGGATCGAATCGTCATCCAAAACTCCGGCACAGCAGATACACGGTACCAGCTCAAAATCAACAGCCACAGCGGGGCCGTGGACAATGAACTGAACCTGGTTTCGACCACCGAGCGGGGCAGCAGCTATCTGGGCAGTTCTTTGGTGCATCATGCAAATACTGTTCGGATCAACAATATTGGAGATCAAAATCTGGAAGAGATTAACACCATCCTGCAAAACAACTTGGGCACTATGTTGGATCAAGACCAAATTGCCAACCCTGCAGAGCCCACATTTTTCATGGAAACCCACCCGGACGAAGCACACTTGAACCGGATCGAGATCCGGAATACAGGCGACTCCAACACCCGCTATGCCATCACCATTACCGACGCGGAAGGAGACATGGCCAATCAGTTAAACCTTCACGATCTGGAAACGAACCGGGATGATGAAAGGGTTTCCTATGGGGTGTATCATGAGCATACTCAGCTAATCTCCGTTGGGGATCGGGATTTGGAAGAAATCCGTACGGCTTTGCAGACTTTTCTGCAAGAAGATTTTCTCGACAATGATGAGATTGTTGACACCAGTGACCAGGATACTTTTCTTAGAGAGAATGTCGCTGCCGGTCGAGAACGTATCGAGATCGACAATACGGGAGACCGCAATACCAGTTATCAGATCATTCTTGGAGACCACACCGGCGATGTGGCCGAACATCTGGGTATCGCTACGACAACCAACCGCGATGACTCCCATGAAGGCACAGCAAGGGATTATGAGTATGACTGGGGTGTCGTTGCCACCAACAGTACGAACATCGAGGAATTGATGGAAGAATTGGGTAGCCACGAGCTTTTCTCAACCAGCTGGCTCGTAGAACCTGACTATTCCGGACAATACGAAGGGCAATTCGATATTACAAATATAGGAGGGGACGATGCCGAAAATGAAAAGCGGAGAGTAACCCTTAACAGCGGCGATGGTGCTGAACAGCTGCTGGGCGGCGAAATGATTCTCAGGCTGAATGAGACAGATGATACACTTTTATGGCAGGCAAGGGATCGCATCCAGGTCATCACCGAGTATGAAGGGATTACCAACACCGGGACCTATGAATCTGGCTCAAGTACAGATTGGTGGTGGGAAGGAGTCGATGGCACTCTCAACCCGCTAGTTGACAATCCGGATCTGGGCTTTACATCACTCAAGATTCCCGATAATGATGACCATGATACAGAATGGATTATTGGCGATGCCTGGACCCTTTTTACCATGGCCCAGGGAAATGCCGATCATGACAGGCTGGACTTTCACCTGGTCGACGAGGCATCTTCGGCCACCTATGCCAGTCAGCACGCAGGGGCCAGCACCTACGGCGGAGGCTCGTACCGCTTCAACAACGAAGTGTTGGACGACAGTTCCTTGTTTATCCCCCAGGCGGTGAGGATGGACATCGGCGAACATGAGACCTTCGACCACCGCATCCAGTTCGGCAACACCATCACTTCCGAAAACGACGCCGCGGTCTATAAAGAGCGCTACCAGACGGGTTACAATCATTATGCCCATGCCTACTACGGAGACCTGACCACCTACTATTTCGCCAACGAGGGGGAATGGCAGGACTACATCCACAGCGTGGAGGTCTGGCGGCAGGAAGACACCAACATCTCCATGCTCTTCACCGTGCTGGAGGATGGCAACCTGCGCGTGGAAGGGAAAGGCTACCACCGCAACGGGACCAGCGCGGACTTCGAGGATCTTACCATTGCACCACCCGGCGGAGGGCCGGTTGAAATCGGGCCTGTCTGGTTTGATGACCTGTCCATCGGCGGAGATCTCACGGCGGGGGACAAGTTCGTGATCAATGTCGCCGCCCGGGCGGGCCATGAGGATTCGGTAGATACCCACGGGGACCTGGAGTATACCGACAACAATATTGCCATTACCGGCTCACCATTCCAGGTCATGGGCAGCTCCATGCAGTACCGCTTTGATTCCGGGGCCGTTGACGGCGAGGAGCTGGACCTTCTCGGTTACTTTGTCGATCCCCTCCTGGGCTTTGACGACATCATCGGGGTCAGGACAGGGCAGATCATCATGGAGGTGGAGGGTGACGGGTTCGCCGACGGGAGCAGGGTCGGCGGGTCCCAGCGGGTGGTGCTGGAGGTGAACCACCACGGCACCACCGAGCACATCGCCGCTGCCCTGCTGACAGGCCACTATTTCCAAACCATGGGCGACCAGGAGACCTACTACGATTTCCTGGAAGTCATCACTTACGAGGAAAACCAGACCCAGAACGCATCGGTGGTTTTCGAGGTGATCGGGGTGGAAAACGACCGCATCACCCTCAGGGGCCAGGCCCATATCTACGACAGGGACGGCAATTACCGCTACGAGTTCGAAGACCGGTTCAGCCTGGGCCGTTATACAGAAAACCTGCGCCTCTTCGGCAACTGCGGTGAAGAACTGGTTTTTTCAGAGTTCCAGCTGGGCGATCTGTCCCGCTTCAGGGAAGGCGACCGCTTTTCCCTGTCCCTGGCGGCCAACGCGGAACCGGACGACAGCACTCACGATGAAATTTACATGTGGGGTGACGATTACCTGGAACAGGTTCACCCCCACAGCTGGCGCTTCAACGAAGGCGTTCTCGATTACACGGCAACAGTTCTTCGCAGTTACCAGGTAAACCGCGAGAGCGGCGAAATATTTGATTCGGAAAAAACACTGTCCTTCCACGCGTACCACGGTGGAACCTCCATCGGTGTCACGGACAGCCTTACCGAACCGCGCGACGTGCCCGACACGGTCCGGTTTAACTCACTTTACAAGCAGTCGGAAGATATGGGTACAGCCCATCGCTACTCCCGCCTGGAAGATATCAGCGCGTTTGTCACAGCGGAAGGTCGCTCCCTGCTGGAGCAGCCCGCTGTGCTTACCATTCACCAGGGCGACAAAAGCGTGCAGGTCATGCTTTACGCGGAAGACGAGGTCATGGACGTTATCGACCGCATCAACCGGGTCATATATGAAGACCTGGGTCAAAAGAATTTGGTTTCTATCGAAGACAGCATGACCTTTGCTTCATTTGTAAACAGCCCTTTCCCGGGAAGTGCCCTTGATGTGATGGAAGGGTCGATCGTTGTCCGCTCGGCCCTGCCAGGGCAAGAAGGAGAGCTGGTTTTTTCCGGCGATGAAGAACTGCTGAGGGCCCTTGGCATGACAATCATCAGGGAGTCGGAAGAAAATCTCTACAGTATTAATATGACAAATAAGGAAAGCGGCGAAGTCCTGGCCCGGGGGGTTCGCTTCACGGGTGGTGTGGCGCCGGGGGTCTTGCCGGGTATGACCCTGCACGTGGATTCCATACTCGGTATCGAGCAGGCTGAATTCGAACGCTGCGTTGAGGATTTCAATTACGTTACCGGCCTGGCCGAGGAAGTATACGTGCGCCTGGCCGACCGCCGCAAAGCCCTGCATACCGGGCCCAACCCGGGGCAGATTGCCATGCTCAACCTGGGTGATATAAGCCAGAAGGCCCTGGGGATTGCAAATGAAAACCTGCTGACCCGCGACCTGGCCAACCGGGCCGTCCAGCGCATCGACAACGCTGCCGGCCAGGTGTCGAACCAGCGGGCTAACCTGGGAGCGCTGGAAAACCGTCTGGAGCACACCATGAGCAACCTTATGACAGCCAGCGAAAACTTAACCAGTGCCGAGTCCAGGATCCGGGATGCGGACCTGGCCAGGGAAATGGTTGCCTTTACGAAGAAAAAAATCCTCCTGGACACAGCCTACAACGTGCTGGGGAAAACCCGCTTGAAAAAGGAAATGATCCTGGAACTGCTCCAGCAGAACCTGTAGCGGCTCCCCTGGACAAACCCTCTAGCTCAAAATGTCAAGCATTAGGGCAGAACAAGGAATGAAATAGAGAACAGCAGCTGCCTGTAGTCTGTCTTCACCAAATAACTTCCACCTGATATGCGGTAAAATGGGGATCAACTGTTATGATAGGCACGTTTTCTAGCTGGGCCTGGGCAATTAGCAAGCGATCAAACGGGTCGCGGTGAAGACCGGGCAGGTTGTGAACATGCAAGGCGTGATTAAGCAGAACCGGCAATGGGGTAATGGCATTAATGTACATTTGGTCCATGATAAACGATGTCATGTCAGATGGTAAGGAAAGCTTGCCCAGTCCCGCCTTAACTGCTATTTCCCAGCCGCTGGCTGCACTTAAGAATAGCGTGTTATCAGCATTGCTGATGACTTCCCGCGCTTGATGTGATAACCGGGGATTATCATTTATCCACCATAAAAATGCATGGGTATCCAGAAGCACTTTCATTTTTCAAACTCCTCTAAAATATGATCAGGTAATGCCTCATTAAAATCGGGGGAAACAGTTATTTTATCCTTGGCGCTGCCGGGAACCCGTTTGGGCGGTTTCTCGGTATATGGAACTAGTTTGGCTACAGGACTCCCTGCTTTAGCAATGATTATTTCCTGCCCCTCCTTAACTTTTTGCAGTAACTTGGAGAGATTGGTTTTTGCTTCATGGATGTTTACAAGCATATTACTCACCTCTGGCACAATAATAAACTAAGTCATGGACTAAGTCAAGGATTAAGAATATAAACATCATTCCACGATGAAGAAAAAGCATAAGAAATTGCAGAAAGAATCTACATTCCTAGTCCAACGCATTTGAAATCCTTTTACAAAACATAAGGCGCTAACACGGAGAGCTCCCACCAGATAAAAGAGCAAAAGCTACTTTTCATAAAAAAACCGCACGTTATTGCGGTATAAGCAGTTCAAGCTATGTTGGTTTGCTTCCAAAAGGTCTATTGCGCTTCTTTCAGTTTCTCGATCTCTTCCCTGGGAAGACCTGTGTAACGAATTATTTTATCGACACTTTCACCGTCTTGTTGCATAAGCGGGAGCTCGTGAGCTCCCTTATCGTGTAATTGTAGTCATTGCAATGTGAAGCGTGTCATCCCTGGTATTGCCTGGTAAAGATTGAAAAAATAGATTTGCTATGCTATGATCATGGTACATCTTTCCCAATGTAGCATGGAGGAGTGCTTTAAATTGAACTATGCTTTGATAAAGGAAGCCATCAGGAAATACTTTTTCGACAAGCATGAAGTCGTTGCCGTTTACCTTTTCGGGTCTATAGCCGAAGGTAAAGCCCGCCCGGGAAGCGATATTGATATTGCCGTACTCTTCGACGATAATATCTCCATGGAAGAAAGATTTGACAGAAGGCTAACCTTTATCACTCATCTGGAAGACCTGCTTAAATCGGAAGTAGACGTCACCGATCTATTGGCGTCAAACCTTGCTTTCCAGCACCGGGTTCTAAGAAAAGGAAAACTTCTTTTTGAGCGGGACAAGAAAAAACGGATCTATTATGAGACAAATTTAAGGCGGGAATATTTCGACTTCAAGCCCTACCTGGAGCGATATGAAAAAGCAGCCCTTAAAAGGCTATAAAGGGGTATTTTATAGTGGATACTGACCTGCTTAAGTCAAAACTGAAAAGTTTAGCGGAATACATCCAAGACCTGGAAGAGGTAAAGGAAGTCTCGCTAGAGGAAATAAAAACTGATAAAAAGCTGCGGAGATATATAGAAAGGACACTACAGCTTGCCATTGAATGCTGCCTGGATACAGGCAGTCATGTTATTTCCGACCTGGGGCTAAGAGAGCCTGCCAATAACAGGGATGTTTTTATTGTTCTGGTCGAACACGGATACGTTGAGAAGGCACGGAAGGAAACTTTTGAAAAGATGGCCGGCTTTAGAAATATTATCATCCATGAATACGCCAGGATTGATCCAGTCATTATCCACTCAGTCCTGCAAAAAGGTATTGCAGATCTGAGATATTTCGCCTCTGAAATGAAACAATTTATCCCATAGTGGATGAAGCCATGAATACCAACAGTATGGACCATAATCGTCTCTTCAAGCGCGAATAAATCAATGAGATGAAGAAATAAAAATGCAGTTTTCGCGTATTACAGTAGAACTGAAAAAAATGGGAGGTGTTCCATGCATAAGAAGACTTCGCATTCCTGTTACAACAATAGTGGGCATGTTTGCTAATAGAATGTCAACAGAAGAAATTATGGCTGAATATCCGTACATTGAAAAGAAAAATAGAAGCATCTAAATAGAAATGAAAGATTGCGAATGAAAGAGTACGATGAAGCAAACTAAAGAATATAGAGGGAGGTTTATTGTTCTTTTTTCAGTTTCTCCACCTCTTCCTTGGTCAGCCCTGTATAACGAATAATTTTGTCGAGACTTTCACCGTCTTTTAGCATATTCTTAGCAACTATTTCCATACCTTCTTTCTTGCCTTTTTCCATGCCTTCTTTCTTGCCTTTTTCCATGCCTTCCTTAATCAGCCGCTCTGCAATGGTCATCAATAGCTCACTCCCTTCCAGAGATTTTGCCTGCAACTCACGTTTTACTTCCTCAAAATCAATATCGCCTCTGGCGCTCAACAAGTAGCGGGTAAGGGCCTCCATGAACCGGAAGGCCTTCTCAAACCCTACTTTTCTTTGCAGGATCAGTAAGGATTTAATATACACCTGGACAAAATACGCCGGGTCTTTAAGAGAAACGGCACGAATCATATCCAAGTAGATGCGAAGTATCACGCCACCTTTTATATCCTGCCCGCTGTCCGGCGAAAAGTCATAGACCACATATTCATAGTCCGGGATATACCTTCTTATCTTATCGGGCATAAACTCCAGTCCGGCAAACAGATTGGAAAAAGTAGATTCTCCTGCCCACTTATGCTCTCCCTGGTAAATGAGCAAAGGTATGATCACAGAGAGGTCACCCGTTTTGTTTTCTTTTGTCTTCTGTTCCCAGATCTTGACCATATACTTCAGCAGCTGCAAAGCCAGCTTGGGCTCCTGGTAGCTTTTGTGTTCGAATAGAAAGTAGAGATAGCCGTCCTTGCCGTCAATGCGGGTCTTGTAGAGCAGGTCTGAATAGGCTTCTTTCAGCTCCTGGTCTACGAAGCTGTCTTTTTCCAGCGACAGGTGCTTCGTGTCTATAGCCTGCAGGGCTTCTGCCGGCAGGTAGTTTTGGTTAAAAAGTCCCCTGCGACATCCGGGTCGCCCATGGTCTCCTTGAAAAATTTATCGTGTGGGTTTTGTATAAAGCTCATATCCATCCTTTCCGGCGCACAGGTCACACCTGGCTTCCTGCCTTTATTATAGCACAGGAGCGCTTTGTTCTTCAATCACTGCGTAAGGGCGGCCACAGCCAGGGCGACCGCCTTTCATACCTTGCCATTTAAGCATTTTCCAGCATCTTTACTTCCTGCGCATAGTCAAGG
>PWUG01000050.1 GCA_003562605.1 Syntrophomonadaceae bacterium
ATCACCATAATAGCCAACGATGTATTCGCATACCGGGCCCAGGGAAAAAGAGAGGATTGGCAGGTTCTCAGTCTGCTCAAGCATCTTTCCTTCTCCGTCATACAGACCAGTTACAAAATCCTTTGCTTCGCAAAGAATCGGGGATCTGGTCGTCCGGGTAATGGCATGGCTCATCTCCTGGGTGATTGACTTGAAGCGTCTCTGAAAAACCGAAACGAGGATCTTGTCGATCTTAACACCCTTTGCCCCTTTATCATTTGTTTCACTCATTTTAGAATCCTCCCCGCAAATTCTGCTTCTCTTTCTTTCAGAAAGAGCATAAAGCTGCCGTAACGATCTACCACCAAAGAGTATTCAGATGTTAGAAATGTCGTCGTGTTAACCTGCTCTACAATCGCCGGGCCGGCAATGCGGTTACCGAAGTTAAGGCCGGCGCCGTCAAATACCGGCATCTCCGCGAATTCCTTCTGGCCGGGCAGATATGCTTTCCGGTGCCTCTTATAAGCATTAGCTGGATCTTCCCCGGCGAACTCTTCTTCAATAAATTTCGGTTTTTCGGTAGATCCGACGGAGCTGAGACGCATATTTAAAAGCTCGATGGGCGTGCCTTCGTCTTCCAGTGAATAACCGTAAAGCAAATTATGCTTATGGTGAAATTGCCGGGCAATTTCTTCCAGGTTAAAACCGTAAACATAATCGCGGGAGACCTCGACATTAACTTCATGATACTGTTTGACGTAACGCATATCCAGGCTGTAAAAGTTTTCAACCCGGTCCTCCGGAATATTTTCGCCGTGCAGGTATGCCTTTCCTTCGTTTTCCATATCCCTGAACCGCTTTAAAAATGTATCCTCGTCCAGATCTGCAAAAAGGGTTGAGTAGGTACAAACAAAATCATGCTTCAGATCGGACATAAGCATGCCCGCCGCACAAAAGATCGAAGACTCCTTGGGCACAATAATCACCGGTATTTCAAGCTCATAGGCGATCATGCAGGCGTGATTGGGGCCTGCTCCGCCGGCTACTACCAGGGGGAAATCCCGCGGGTCCTCTCCTCTTTTGACCGAAACTTCACGCACTCCGGCCGCCATGTTAACATTGATAATATCGTACATGCCGGCTGCAGCTTCCACCAGGTCAAATTTAAGCTTGTCGGCAATATGCTTCTCAATTGCCGCCGCAGCACGATCATAGTTAAGCTTCAGCTTTCCCCCGGCAAAGTAATCCGCATCCAGGTAGCCCAGGACCAGGTCGGCATCAGTGCAGGTAGGCAGATCTCCGCCCCGATCGTAACAGGCGGGTCCCGGCTTCGAACCTGCGCTTTGCGGACCCATCCGCAGCAGGCCGCCCTCATCGATCCATCCAATGCTGCCGCCGCCGGCGCCGATAGTTACAATATCCAGCATGGGCAGGGCCAGGCGGAGCCTGTTAATATCGCCTTCGGTTGTTACAAGGGGAGTTTTATCCTTGATCAGGGCTGCATCAAAACTGGTGCCTCCCATATCCACGGTGATACAATCATCAAAACCGTTTATCGCGGTATAGCCGATTCCTGCCACCGGGCCGGCAGCCGGGCCTGAGAGCAGGGTCACGGCCGCTTCTTCCGCCGCCACCTCGGGCGCAACCACACCGCCGTTTGACTGCATGATCAGAAGAGTTCCTGTAAAATTGTTGTTTTTCAGTTTCGAAACCAGGCTCTGCAGGTAACGCCGCAGCACCGGTCCCACATAAGAATTCAGCACTGTAGTGCTGATGCGGTCATAAAAACGAATCGAAGGAAGCAGGCTGCTGGAAACAGAAAGATAGCTTTGCGGCATTTTCTCACTGATGATCCGCGCGGCCTCCTGTTCATGCTCTTTGTTGGCAAAAGAATTCATAAAACAGATTGCTACAGCCTCGACTCCTTCTTTTTCAAACAACCCGACCGCTTCTTCCACACTCTCTGCTTTAAGCGCCTCGATAACTTCTCCCCGGTAATCGATTCTTTCTTTCACCGGTTGGCGCAGGTAACGGGGGACCAACGGCTCCACGTTTGTATAGCGGTTGTTGTACTGCTCCTCCCTGATACCTCTTCTCATCTCAAGGGAATCACGCAGTCCGAGGGTCGTTAATAAACCTGTTTTCGCTCCATTGTAGGTCAGCACAGCGTTCGTGGTCACTGTAGTACCGTGAACAACAGTATCGATCTGGCCAAGAAATTCCTGCAGGGAAATCTCAAGGTCACTTGCCATCTCGGAAAGGCCGTCTAAGAGGCCGATGGAGGGATCATCAGGAGTAGAAAGCACTTTATATATTTTGGAGGTACCATCCGGAAATGCCAGCAGGAAATCAGTAAAGGTTCCTCCTACATCGATACCGATTTTATATTTCACTTTTTCGCCTCCTTGCTTAATCATAAAAATGCCGGAAATAACCGTTTAAAATATTGGCGGTTCATTGTATTCCCCGTAAACCTCTTTAAAAACAGAAGTCATCTCGCCGACGGTAGCATACGTTTTTACCGCATCCACCAGGTATGGCATCACGTTTTTTTCAGCCCTGGCCGCAGCTTCCAATGCTTTTAATGAACTCTCTACGGCTTTTGAGTCCCTGGTGCGCTTGACTTCGTTCATTCTCTTAACCTGTTCATCCAGTGCCGAGGGGTCGTATTCGTGAAGCTCCACTTCTTTTTCATCTTCATCCACTATGTACTTGTTAACCCCGACTTTGATCAGGCTGCCATCCTGGATCGCCTGTTCCTGCTTGTAAGCCAGCTTGGCCACTTCTCTTTGCACATAACCGCTTTCAACCGCCTTGGCCATGCCTCCGATCTTTTCTACCTTCTGCATCTCTTCGATAATTTTCTCTTCCATCTGGTCTGTCAGGGACTCGATATAGTAAGAACCGCCGAGCGGATCAACAGTATCCCGCAGACCCATCTCCTCTAAAAGGATATGGCTCGTCATCAGGGAAATCAAAGCCGCTTTCGGCGTGGGAATGGTATAGGCCTCGTCATAAGAACATAAAGCCATGGTCTGGGTCCCGCTGAG
>PWUG01000330.1 GCA_003562605.1 Syntrophomonadaceae bacterium
AGCAGATCCGCTCCACGCTGCGGTCCTGCAGGGCTGCCCGCAGCTCCGCCTCGTTGGAAACGACCTCACAGTCCACCACGGGCGGCTCGGGAACGCTGTACTGCAGGGCCCGATCCAGGACGGTCACGGTTTCCGCCCGCGTGATCGGCGCTACCGGCCGGAAGGTATTGTCCGGGTAGCCCCCCATGATTTCGGCATGCACCACGGTCTTGACAGCCACCCGGGCCCAGGAGCCAATCTCTTCATGGTCGTCAAACATGAGGACATGAACTTCTTCTAATCCCAGGAGCCGCTGCAGCACCGAAGCCGCTTCCTGGCGGGTGATGGAGTGCTGCGGCCCGAAGCTGCCGTCGGGGTAGCCGCTTAAAATCCCGGTCTGCACCGCGCTCACCACGTGCCCGTAATACCAGTCCCCTTCGTCTACATCGGTAAACCCGGTGAACCCTCGCACCACGGGGAGCTCAAAAGCCCGGTCCACAAAGGTGATAAATTCCGCCCGGCTCACCTCGTTGTCGGGGCGAAAGGTCCCGTCCGGGTAGCCGGCAACCAGGCCCTGCCCCAGCCAGCGCTCCACAGACGCCTGGGCCCAGTGCCCCTGGATGTCGGGGAACGCGGCCGAAACAGCCCCGGAGAAAGCCACCATCATCACCATGCTTAAAATAAGTGCCGTAAACAACTTGTTTCTTTTCCTCATCACTACACCTCCAAAAAGTAAATCACCCGGCAACTGCCGCACACCATTGACAATCATACCACGATGCAGGAAAAAACTGCTTCACACTTTTACACCGACCCCATCTGCATTTTACAGGAGAAAACATGTAATTGAGTTCTTTACATCGTTCACAGCCCATTGCCTCCGCGCCGCGCTGTCCCGGTACATCCCTGCCTCAAGGTCCCACCGCTTCAATGCCTCGCCCCTGCACCGCCTCGCCCCATCAAACGCACTGCAACACGTAATTTCTCTGACCAAATTTGACGTCGAAAAAAGGATTTCCTTCCGCGGAGCCAGAATTAGATACAAAGAATTAAGACAATTCCTGCAAGACAGAGACAGTTCACTGCAAGACACCCGTGAGGCCACACGTCACAATTTTCACAGTGTTGATGCGCAGATGGTATGCACACAAATTACTGAATGGAATACACTTGCTGTAATGCACATGCAGTGATCAGTCACACAGGCGCATGAATGCTAAAGTCAAAGCGGCACTTCGAGCCCGCGCAGGCAAGATAAGGATAAGCTTCCAGCCCTCAGGGAGGGCTGCGCTTCACCATCACCCCATCACAACTCCGGGAGGGTTCCACGACAGCCATGAAACGCAAGCTGGTTCACAAAGACCTCTCCGAAGTGCGAAAGCTGTGCGAAGAACTGGAGCTGACAGGCAAGGTCCTCACCTTCGACCTGGAAGACGGCGTAGTGTTCAGCCACGATTCCGCAAGCGACGCCGGGGACGAAGAAGGCCAGGATGCCGCCCTCTCCGAAGAAGAGGCCGTCGCCGAGCTGGCCCGCCAGGCTGAACTTCCCGCACCCACCGCCCTGCGCTACATCCAGAGCTCCCCGTCCTTTTTCGACATGGACAGAAATGAAGTCGCGGCAACCTCATACAACCTGAAACTCCTGAAACTGCTGGACAAGCTCTACACCCAGGGCTATACGGCGCCTCAAATTATCCGGGAGCTCAAGGAAGGAAATCTCGCTGTCCGCGCGCCCATCCCGTTAAGCCTGCGCGGCGGCGAAGATGCCCAGCCCTCCGAGGGAGCCCCCACGGTCTCACCCCTGGACCAGGCCCAGAAATACTTCAGCACCGCCAGTTACACCGACATCTTCCCGGGTGAAGACGATGCCGATGGCAGGGGCCGGACTAAAAAAATCCTCAAGTGGGCGCTGATGGTCCTGGCTCCCCTGCTTCTGCTGGCCGTCTATTTCGGTTACCAGCTGGGCTACCTGGGTGCCCGGGAAGCCCCGACGGCATCCCCGGAACCGCCCCGCCCGGGCCCCGCCGCGCCGCCGGAACCAGAACCGCAGCAGCCGGAGGAAACTCGCTGGGGAACCCCCATCCTACCTGGGGGAGAAGGACAAATTCCCGGAGTCCCGGTTGAGGAAGATCCCGACGCGGAAGAGGGCGCAGCGCCGGAAGAGCCCGCCCTGGCTGTCCTGCACCCCGATGAAGTCACCGTCGACGTGCTCAACGGCTCCGGCGTTCGGGGCTCCGCGGGGCGCTTTGCCACCAAGCTGAGCGAGGCGGGCTACCGGGTCCGGGAAGTCCGGGATGCCCAGAACTTCAACTATGTCCGCAGCCAGATCATCAGCCGCACCGAAGAAGACGGCACGGGACCCATCCGGGAACTGCTGCCCGGGGCCGAGCTGCTCACGGAAGAACCCGGGGAGAACAGACCCATGGTGACCGTAATCGTCGGGCGCGACGACGCCAGCTAAGCAATAAGCAGCCCTTTAGCGGCTGCTTATTTAAACATATAATATAATAACTAAATGTTTCAACTTCTTGAAAGGTTAATTACGTAACAAGCGCAAGTAACCCCGTATGTGTAGAAAAATATTGTCTTAATATACAGCATCTATCGATACCAATCCACAGTACGTCGCAACCCTTCCCGGAAGTCCACCTTCACCCGGTAGCCCAGCAGCGCCCGGGCCCGATCGATCTCCGCCTGGGAGTGGCGCACATCCCCGGGCCGGGGCTCCGCGTAGCGGGGCACAAGCGCCGTGCCCAGGATCCCGTTTAGCGCCTCCACCAGGGCGTTGAGCGTATAGCGGGTACCGCAGGCGATATTCAAGACCTCCCCCCCGCCCACCTTTTCCCCGTGGCAGGCCAGCAGGTTGGCCTGCACGGCGTTGTCGATGTAGGTGAAGTCCCGGCTCTGCTCCCCGTCGCCGAAAATCACCGGCCGCTCCCCGGCCAGCATGGCCTGGATGAAGCGGGGGATCACCGCGGCGTACTCCGAGGCGGGGTCCTGGTAGGGGCCGAAGATGTTGAAGTAGCGCAGCGAGACCACGGGCA